>JACRAO010000015.1 GCA_016213345.1 Bdellovibrio sp.
ATAATGGTAGTTGTGGTTCTGGTTTCAGATAGTTCTAATGGAATCACTAGAGTTTTAATGTCATGAAATAGTGCGGTATTTTTTTCCGAATCAAGCGTCTTATGCCCTTTGTTATTTAGGTTAAAACTAACGTGTGTCGGATCAGAAGCCTGAAAAAGAATAAGCTTCTTTGCTTTAAGAACTAAAATACGATCTTTTCGGATAGGAAAAACCATTGTTGGTTTCTCATCAATACGAAATCTCACCCAAATATCAGAAAGTGCTTTAAAAATAATCTTATACTTTACATCAGCGGAGTTTAAGTCAACGCCTGAATTCAAGGGGTCTGGTCTTACAGATGGCTTAAGCGAAGGCCTAGGACCTGGACTATGGCTTGGACTTGGAGTTGCCACGGGCGAAGGTGATGGTGTAATTATAACAGGCACTTCAGTGACTACCGACATTGATGGCGTAGGAGATGCTTTTATCTGTGCTACTTTAAGTTTTTCTAAATTTGATTTCTTGTGATGTTTAAAAGAAGGCTTAAAAATTAAGATTAAAACAGCACCCAAAATAACAAAGCTGCCCATTGTCATCCACAGAAATCTACGTCCTTGATCACCTTCTTTTTTTTCAAAAGCATATCCTAGGTGTCCTTTTTCATGCGTAGGTCTTTCTTGTGCCTTGTCATTTAAATAAGTATTGTATTTAGTAAGAATTTCCTTAGGATCTAAACCAATAAATCTGGCATAGGCAATGACAAATCCTCTTACAAATGGCTTAGCAGGAAGTTCAGAGTACTGATCATTTTCAATGTAATACAGCAATTTGACATTAATTTTGGTGGCAGCAGCAATTTGCTCTAAAGTAATTGCCCGTTTTTCTCTAGCTTCTCTTAAAAACTCTCCCAAACTTAGATTTAGATCCTGTGTGTTCATTGTATTTAGGGCAAATATTTTAATTGCTCAATTGCTTGGTCGGAATATTTAGTGTTTGCAAAATTTTGTTTAATTTCTAAAAATTTTCTTCTAGCTTTATCATATTCTCGTGTTCTCTCATACATCATTCCTATTGCCAAATGTGCCTCAGCAAATCCAGCACAAAATTTCTGCGTAGCCTGGTCATATTCTTTTTGTGCTTCTCTGAGGTTGTCCTCATGCAGTTGGATATGTCCTAAATAATAATGAGCAACACAAGCTCCTTGCGGCAGTTCCAGTGTTGCTTTTTGTAGGGCTGTTTGTGCTTTTTTATATTCTTCTTTTCTGTAATATAAAATACCTAAATTAGTAAAAGCTTTATAAGCGTCACGGTAAAGAGAATCTTCTGATGCTAAAAGCAAAGGTTTTTCAGCTTCTGTATACATGCCCAGGTCTAGATATAATTTCCCAAGTGTATTATTTGCATCAGAATATTTTGGACTAAGAAAAACAGCTTGTTTGGCTTCGTTAATTGCTTTCTGTAAATCATGTTTTGCAAAATACGCTAAGGCTCGTACATGATAAAGCTCAGGAAGATTTGGTGCAAGCTTTTCAGCATCTACTAATGTTTGCAGTGCTCCGGTGGCGTCTCCCTCGTGGAGCGCGCCTTTGGCAACTTCGATCATTAACCATGCTCTGTCAATTTGAGTTAATGGTTTGTTTTTGTCTTTAGAATTATATAACAGCGCGCAGGAAGATAAAATACCGTATAAAAATAGTATAATAATAAAACGTGTCATCTGGTTTATTGACATAAAGGAAACCCTTTCCCTTAATTACTAGGCTAAAGGATTTCTAGAAATTCGGGAAGTAAAATCAGTTTTATTCATTATAAATACTAAGAGTGGTTTCTTTTTCTATTTTCTGAAAATCTTGATCTAAAGAAAAAACTGTAGCTCCAAATTCGATGCACACTTGGGCAATCAAGCAGTCTATTGGACCACTAATGGTGATCCCTTTTCTCCTCAATTTTCGATAGAGCTGTGCTGCACGAATATGAGTTTGAAAACTTATAGGAATGATGGGCACCTTGATCAGTACATCATGGGCTATTTCAAAATCTTTGTCTTGCTTAAATCCACAAAGAACCTCTGTAATAACGAGTGATACTGCAACAATGTTTTTGCCATCATTTAAGTATCTCTCCAAGAGGTCAGCAATAAGAGAGTGCTTTTGACTAAAGTATTCGATCCATACAGAAGAATCTACTAAAATCATCTAGAGCTTCTCTAACTTTCGCCATCGCTCTAGATTGCCTTCCCATTTGAGTGTGCCTTTTATTTTACGTAACGCTTTTATGAGGGTGCTTTGATCTACGACTCGTTTGAGTGAGATATTAATAGCTTCCTTTTTGCTTTTTGCTCCGGTTAGTGCAATGACTTTTGCTATGAGTCGATCATCAATAACGACGTTTGTTCTGCCCATAGAGGCTATCCTTTTCTATACACCATTTTATCAAAAAAATGTGTATATTTGCAAGATTATTATTGCAAATTACTTAAACATTTTAAAGTTTTTAATTCACTATCCCGCCTTCAAAAACAATATGTCCACCCACAATTGTCATTTTTACTTTTCCCTGAAATTTGCGACCAAAAAATGGGGAGTTTTTGCTTTTTGAGCGATTAAGTGCCTCGCTAAATGTCCATTGTTCGTTCGGGTCTATTATCGTAATATCAGCCTGAGAGCCTTTTTTTAGAGTACCATATTCAATTCCTAATAATTTTGCAGGCGCAATAGTAAGAGATTCGATCCATCTTTTTAGTGGTAAAATTTTTTCACTCACTAAACCTAAAGTCAAAGGCACTGTGGTCTGAAGACCTATAATACCATTAGCCGCTTGATCAAACTCCAGTGCTTTTTCGTTAACACTGTGCGGAGCATGATCCGAAGCAATAATATCAATATATCCCTGAGCTAACGCTTTTCTCAACGCTAAGACATCTTTTTTTGACCTAAGTGGCGGAGCTACCTTAAAATTCGTGTCATAATTTCTGATTTCCTCTTCCGTAAGCGTCAGATGATGAGGACTGGCTTCTGCAGTAACTAAAAGCCCTTCATCTTTTGCTCTTTTCAGATGCTCCAATGCAACAGCAGTCGAAATATGTGCGATATGAAGGCGCGATTTGGTCAAACGACAAAGCGCGATATCTCTTGCAACCATGATTTCTTCTGAGGCTTGTGGATTTCCTCTCAACCCGAGCTCGGTCGAAAAAATACTCTCATTCATCACCCCTTGCCCCACAAGACTAGAGTCCTCAGCATGATCAATAATCGCCACTCCAAATGCCCTAGCGTAATCCAAACCCTTTCTCATCAGATACGAATTCATTACAGGAATGCCATCATCACTAATGGCTTTAGCTCCCTCTCCAATCATGCCTCCAATTTCTGCAAGTTCCTCACCCTTTAACCCTTTGCTTAAAGCTCCCACAGGAAAAACTCGACATGAGGCCGATTGTCTTGCTTTCTCCCGAATATACGCAGTAATAGACGGGCTGTCGTTAACTGGCAACGTATTAGCCATACAGGCAATCGAAGTAAACCCACCCGCTACGGCAGCTTTCGTTCCTGTTTCTATCGTTTCTTTATACTCAAAGCCAGGTTCCCTCAAATGAACATGCACGTCAATAAGACCGGGTAAAACCCAGAATTTTTTAGCGTCAATTATTTTTAATCCACGAGATACAGGAATTTTACCAGGTTTTTCTAAAGCTTTGATTTTTCCATCTTCGACTAATATATCTCCTATAAAGTCAATATCTTGAGTGGGATCGATTATTTTACCTCCACGAATGATAAATCTTTCAATCATTATATTTTACCCATATTTTACCCATTCTTCATATTCTTTTGTCATACATAAGGCTGCTAAAACAGACATTCTAACTAAAACTCCATTTGCAACTTGATCCAAAATCACAGACAAAGGGCCATCTGCAACCTCTGACTGAAGTTCGACCCCCCGATTGATAGGCCCAGGGTGCAAAATAATTGCTCCTTTTTTAATGAGCTTTGCTCTTTCTGCATTAATGCCCCAAAACTTGGCATATTCGTTTAGTGTTGGTATTTGCATTTTATTTTGTCTTTCGAGTTGTATGCGCAATGCAATAATAACATCTGCCATATTTAAAAAATCTTCTAATCTATACGAATAACTAACACCTAAACTCTCTGGTTCAGGAGGAAGCAACGTGGGAGGCCCACACACAGAAACCTGAGCGCCTAATTTTTTCAATAAATGAATATCAGAACGAGCTACACGGCTGTGAGCAATGTCTCCTATTATAAGGATTTTTTTCTTTAAAACGGAACCAAGTTTTTCTTCGATTGTAAAAACATCTAGCAAAGCTTGTGTGGGATGTTCGTGGAATCCGTCTCCAGCGTTCACAACAGGAATATTAACTGCATCGGCTAATACCTTTGGACTACCGGCAGAAGCATGTCGAACCACAATGCAACTTGGCTGCATAGCCTCGATATTTCTTGCTGTGTCAATAAGGCTTTCTCCTTTTTGAACACTAGAAGTTGTTGCAGTAAAGTTTAAAACACTCCCGCCTAATTTTCTTGTGGCTATTTCAAAAGAGCTGCGCGTACGGGTCGAATTTTCAAAAAAAAGATTTGCTACCGTTTTACCATTTAAAAACAGAGGGACGCTCTTGGCTTGAGCTAATTTTTTTGCTCCTTTTAATAGGTAGAGAACTTCTGCTTTGTTTATGTCTTCTATAGCCAGCAAATAGTTTTTCATTAGCATCTTAATAAATCCATAATTAGTTAATTTTGCGCAGCATCCGATCAAAACGAATCCGATAAAACCACCATGTTTCTTGAGGTTCCTGCTTTGGTGTAATAGAAAGCCAAATTAAACGTGGTTTACCTTTTAATGACAAAACAGGCACGAGACCCCAACTTTTTTTAATTTTAGTTGTGATTTGGGATCTGAAATCTCCAAGTACAAATACAGTATGTTCTGGAACTTTGACCGGTGGCATATCGTCCATCACAGGTGACTCAAGACAAACAGAATAAACAGTATTTAAAATCTTCTCACTACCGCAAAAATTATTTATTTTAGATTCAGGTAAATCTAGCATAGTTCCATTCATAATTACATGACCCGATCTTACTTCAATAAGATCACCAGGTAAACCAACAACCCGCTTTATATAATCTATTTCTGGTTCATCTGGATGTGAAAACAATACAAGTTCACCATGACGCGGAAGTTTGCCTGTAAAAATTTTTTTACCCGACAATGGCAGACGGATACCATAATCCCATTTAGTAGCAAAAACAGTGTCTCCTGACTCTAGCGTTGGCCTCATTGCAGATACTGGAATACGATAAGCCTCAATAATAAAAGCTCTAATAAAAAGAGCTAAAAGTATGGCTAATCCTAGAGCAATGCCGTAATGTCGAGCTACATTTTTCAAAACTTAATCCACCTTCAGTACTGCTAAAAAAGCTTCTTGAGGTATTTCGACAACCCCGATTTGTTTCATTCTCTTTTTACCTTCTTTTTGCTTTTCAAGCAGCTTTCTTTTTCGTGTAATGTCTCCCCCATAGCATTTTGCTGTAACATTTTTTCTCAGTGCCGATATAGTTTCTCTTGCAATAATTTTTGAGCCAATAGCAGCTTGAATAGCGACTTCAAACATTTGCCTGTCAATGAGTTCTCTCATTTTTTTTGCAAGCTCTCTGCCACGAAAATTAGCCTTATCTTTGTGAATAATGACTGACAATGCATCTACGGTATCTCCATTGATCATAATGTCTAGTTTTACTAAATCAGATAGCCGATAGTCTATGAGCTCGTAATCCATTGAGGCATAGCCTTTGGTTAGACTCTTTAAACGGTCATAAAAATCAAACACCATCTCATTGAGCGGAAGCTCATACACTAAGGCAATGCGATCTTTAGTTATATAATCCATTTTTTTTTGAATACCACGTCTATCATTGAGCAAACCCATGACTACACCAACATATTCTGCAGGCATATGAGCCGTAAGGTGAATGTATGGCTCCTCGATGGTTTGAATTTTTACTTGTTCAGGAAGTTTAGCCGGATTGTCAATTAGGGTGATTTCTCCATTTGTTTTGGTTACGCGATACACAACAGATGGCGCAGTGGTAATTAGTTCAAGCTGATATTCTCTTTCAAGTCGTTCTTGCACGACATCCATGTGTAAAAGACCTAAAAAACCACATCGAAAACCAAAACCTAAAGCAGAAGAAGTCTCGGGTTCATAACTAATGGATGAGTCATTGAGTTTAAGTTTCTCTAAGGATTCTTTTAAGTCGTTGTAATGATCCGCATTGATAGGATAAATTCCGGAAAAAACCATTGGCTTGACTTCTTTAAATCCAGCCAAGGGTTCTTGTACTAGGCGCTGACTATCCATGACGGTATCGCCTACTTTCATATCTCTGACATCTCTAATACCACAGACTATGGCACCTACTTCACCACTTGATAATTCTAAAACATCTGTAAAATGTGGAGAAAAAACACCTAGTCTCTGGACTTCAAATTCTTTGTTTACATGAAAAAGCTTTATTTTCATTCCCTTTTGTATTTTGCCTTCAAAAATCCGACAAAGAGCAATGACTCCTTGGTATGAGTCATACCAGCTATCAAAAATGAGCGCTCTCAACGGGTCTGCGTCTTTGCTGGCAGGCGGGGGAAAGTGCTTTACTATGCTTTCTAAAATTTGATCAATTCCGATTCCTGCTTTTGCACTACAGAGAATTGCTCTTGACGTGTCTACAATACCTATGACTTCGTCAATTTGCTGGATAACTTTTTGTGGATCTGCTGCTGGTAAGTCAATTTTATTAATAACTGGAAATACTTCTAGGTTATTATCCAGTGCCATAAACAAATTAGCTAATGTTTGTGCTTCAACACCTTGTGAGGCATCGACAACGAGAATGGCTCCTTCGCAAGCGGCTAAGGATCTAGAGACTTCGTATGTAAAATCTACATGCCCTGGAGTGTCAATTAGGTTCAATATATATTCATTGCCGTCTTTGGATTGAAATTTCAATCTTACGCTTTGTGCTTTAATTGTAATGCCCCGTTCGCGTTCAATATCCATATTGTCTAAAAACTGTGCTTCCATTTCGCGGGCTGAGACTGTGCCTGTTTTTTCTAAGAGGCGATCGGCCAGTGTTGACTTGCCGTGGTCAATATGAGCAATGATACAGAAGTTTCTTATTTGTTTTTGCATAAAGTCTAATGTATTTTTGACATGACTTTCATGATCCGACAAGATTATTAATTATGATCGAAGTACAAGTAAAAGATTTATCTAGAGGAGGTGCTGGGGTATCTAAGGACCCAGGAGGCAAAGTTGTGTTCATACCTTATACCGTGCCTGGGGACGTGGTGAGTGTTGAAATTGTTCAAGAAAACAAGCATTATGCGCAGGGAGAGCTAATAGAAATCCTAAAACCCTCACCAGATAGAGTGAGTCCTCCACCATGCCCAGTTTTTGGCAAGTGCGGTGGGTGCGAGTGGCAGCATGTTCCTTACTCCCTTCAGTGGGAGACGAAAGTAAAAGGAGTAATGCATGCTTTAAAGCGTGTTAACGTAGCTCTACCTCTTATTATCGAAGAGTTTCCTGCACAAAAAGTTTGGGAATATAGAAATCGCATACAGCTTAGGGGATTTAGAGATCAAATAGGTTTTTATGCCTCAAAAAGTCATGACCTTGTTTCTATTGATAAATGTTTCATTGCACACCCACTGATTAATTTCAATTTATGCAAAATAAAAGCCGATGGCTCAAAGCTAGAAAAATTTTATAAGGTTGAGGTGACGGTTACGAATACACAACAGGAGGTTTTACAAACTATTTGGAACGCACCTCATGGGGCATTGGGGTTTAGGCAAATCAATTTTGAACAAAATGAAAAACTAAAACATTGGATCGCAGAAAACTTAACACCAAATAACGTTAGGTCATTGAAACATAATGTGGTGCTTTATGATTTATATGGAGGAAATGGCAATTTGTCTTTAGATTTAATATCGAACTTTAAACAAATTTACTGTGTTGATACACACATACCCTCTGAAGAGGAAATAGAGACACTTTGTGTTTCTGGCAATTATCAGTTTTGTAAATCTAGTGTACTATCTTGGTTAATAAGGCAAAGAAAAAAAAACATGCTTAGTGCACATGGAAGCGCCATATTGGACCCACCCAGGGAGGGTCTAGGCTCTGAATTTAGAGAAATAGTTTTAGCTTTAGATGAGCTTAAAGTTAATGAGGTCATTATTGTTGGGTGTGATGTTGATGCTTTTGTAAGAGATATTTCGAAATTTATTAAAAGGGATTGGAAATTAAAAAAAATCGCTATTTTTGATTTTTTTCCACAAACCCATCATGTCGAATCAGTCGCTTTGATGGAGAAATAAGACTCTTACTTCGCCTGGCGAAGCGCCAAGAGAGATGAGGGAGGTTTTAGAAAAAGACTGGATTATGCGGCTTTTTTCTGTTTATGTGTAGAATCACAACAGCGCTGATTGTCGATTTTGATTTCATTTTCTACATCCGTTAATTTTTCACCACAACTTTGACAAAAATAATATGTTATATTGGGAACTGTAAAATAGTGTTTATCCCTTTTACAATTTAAATTACCAATTATCTTTTTAATTTTTTTACTGTCACAAATAGGACAAATTGTGATTAATAATTTATTCATACACACTCCATTTTGATGAGATCAAAATATAGAACTCTTCCGTATTGTTTATTTTACGAATAGCGCCTTTAGTGTAAATTAATTTTCCATCAAAAGTCGAACCAATAATAATGTAAAGTTTTTCCTTTTTCTTTTTTTTAAATTCACTTGTGGATAAAATAGTTTTATAAATAGATGGTGCGTTAATAATAGACTCAAAAATTTCTTCAATAGTAATTCCATTACTTTGTCGTTCTTCTCGAGCTTTTGAAGTAAATATAACCTTTCTAGAAATTACTAGGCGTTTAATTTTTACCAAGATATCCATAAATCTCTTTTCCTGTTTTGAATTAGTTTCAATCTATCAAAAACATATCACAGTTGACAAGATGTTTTTCTATGGACATTTAGCGAGGCACTTAATAGCTCAAAAAGCAAAAACTCCCCATTTTTTGGTAGAACATTTCGTGGAAAAGTAAAAATGACAATTATGGGTGGACGTATTGTTTTTGAGGATGGGATAATAATTTAAACCAAATTATTATTAACAAATATGTGAAGTTTTTAGATGAGTTAAGAACGAGTGAGCCTTGACCATTTATAGTCATAACTCCAGTTCCTCTTGAAACAATTCTTTTAAGAGTTCTTGCCAGTGTAGACAAATTACAGAGCCTATTTTTAGATGATTCATGTCTTGAGAAACATAATAGACTCTTGCATTTTTAAAATCCATTGAAATTCTTGCCAATTTATTTACTTCTCTTTCATCAACTCTTGTTGAAGATTTAATCTCAATTAAAATTACAGGAAATCCCGGCTTATCTAAAACAAGATCTACTTCTGAGCCTTCTTTGGTTGCAAAGTAAGATAAACGATAATCTGATCCAGTATATTCATTGAGACGATAGATTTCTAAAATAACCCAGTGTTCAAACGCATCTCCATATAATGATGTACCTGAAACAATATTGCCTGACAATGTTCTAGAAAGAGCTCGAATAACACCAGGATCAAAAAAATAAAATTTTGGATGAGAGAGTTGACTCTTTCTAATAGATGGATGATAACTCTGCAGAAAAAAACCAATCCAAGTTTCTTCTAAAATCTGGAAATAAGAAAAAACTGTTTTATCATCTACTCCTACATCGTTTGAGATTTTTTTAAAATTCAGAATTTTTGCGTTACATTGTGCAGCTACTTCTAAAAAAAGGCGGAAAGGCTCAAGTTTTCTTACAAGTTGTTCAGATTGAACCTCTTCTTTTAAATAGGTCAGTGCATAAGTTTTCAAATATGCTGCTCTTTCTGCATTTGATCCTAAAGATTGTACTTTTGGCAAAGATCCCCAATTTAAAACAGAATTTAGCTCAAAGCTGTCTTTGAGCTCCTGTGTTGTCAAAGGATACAAATGATAAACAAAGGCTCGTCCGGCTAATAAATTAGCTGCCCCTCGTTTTAATTTTCTTGCACTGGATCCTGTAAGGATAAATTTTATTTTTTTCTTTTCTATCAGTCGATGAACAAGGTCCAATAGTTTAGGCACTCGTTGTATTTCGTCAATAACAATCCAATCTGGCAATTGAGGTCCACAGGCGCCTACTTTGTCTTCTAAGTGTTTGGGGCTACGAATGTATTGGTCTTCTTCTTCTGGATCCAATAAATCAATGTACCAAATATTTTGTTTCTGAAATTGGTTTTGAATCCATGTTGATTTCCCTGTCCCACGAGCTCCAAACAAGAAAAAACTGTTAGATTTTAATGGATTAACTAGCCTTTGGAACATACTCCGTAATAGTACACCTTTTTCGGAGTATAGTCTATTTAAAATTAATCTTAGGTTGTGGTGTAAGTTATGTGTAAAAGTAAAACACCATAGTTTTGAAACTACCTGGTGCTTTAATGCGATTTATTTCTCAAAAGTAGGCTTGGGCTCATGTGCACGAAATTTGAGATAAACAATGCCACCAATGGCACTAATAAAAAGTTGTGTGAGAACAAATAAACTAAAAATATCTGCTCCACGATTAGAATTTAAAAGGCTAAACAGTGCTGCAAAAGCAATATGTCCCGTCCCAATCCCTGCTGGCATTACCGGAATAGCTGTCACTAATAATCCAATAGGCACAATAATAAAAACCGTATAGCGCTCTATATGAAAATCTCCAAGAGCATATGCAAAAGACAAAAAAACCCAACAAACAGTTATATGAATTAATATGGAAAGTGCTATTACTTTAAAAACAGCAAATCTATAAAAATGATAGTGCCTCAAACCCATATAAATCCTGGTCAGAGAACCTGCTCTGCTAAATTTACTTTCGAGGTATCGAAAAAACCTGAGCATTGGATCATGATGTTCTTGTATTAAAAAAAGATAACCGTAAAATGCAATTACACAAAAAGTAGCTATGATTAAAAGTAACCGTACAGCACTCATTAGAGCAGTACCCTCAAGTGAAAAGTAATTGAGCCCAAGAGCAAAACCCGAAACCAACACTAAGGCCGATAGTCCTGATACTCGATCAAACAAAATGCTACCAAATGCTGGACTTCTTTTGCCGGGTACTTCGTGTGCAATGTAAAATGCCTTAACAAAATCGCCACTTACAGCTCCGGGAAGTGCAACGTTGAAAAACTGACCAATAAAATGCAGCTGAATAGTGCGTTTCCAGTGTAAACGAATATCTTGAGCGTAAAGAAGCCACTGCCAACGAATAATACCTAAAAAAGTCAGTAAAAAAAGCACGGCCATTGCAGGAACACTTTTATCCCACTGTAAAAGAGCTTTTTTGGTCGCATCCAGCGAAAGAAATCCTTTTTTGCCTAAAAAATAAAATAACACAACAACAAAGGTGATTTTCAAAAACCATTTGATGTATTTTGAACTAAAAATTTTAGTCATAATTTTAAAAAATTTCCAAAAATAGTTTCTCCAATTTTTGGATTATACAGATTCTTTCCTTCAAGAGCGTTTAATAAAATCTTAGATTCTCCTTTTTTTTTTCTTTCTTCAAGTGTTTTTAATCCCTCTTCTAATTCCGTTTCTGGATGAAACTGAATCCCGAAGACAGGGACGCTTTTTAGCTGTAAAGCTTGAATCTTACATCCATCAGAAAAAGCAAGACATTTTGCCTCTGGTGGAAGCAAACACACCTCGTCAAAGTGATGAGAAAAAACATGAAAACTTTTTGGTAGTCCGTCAAAAAGTAGAGAAGTTTCGATTATATGTATTTCAGCCCATCCAATTTCTGGAGTTAAGCTTCTTTTTACGCTGTTTTTTCCTAAAAGAGTTCGAGCTAAAATTTGATGACCATAGCACACACCTAAAAGTGGCTTTTTTTCGTTTAAGATTTTACGAGTTAGCTCTTCTAAATGCGAAATCCATGGTGCGTCATCTAAGGCTCGCGTTTTAGAGCCAGAAATAATAATTTTGTCGTAGCGTGTTAAATCTCGCGGCAAATCATCTTGTGGGGCTCTTCTCACAGTAACTGTTACATCAGGAGACTTCAAAACCAGGTCTTTCAACGCCTTAGCCCCCCAAAACTGGGGGATAACGTTATTATCAATTATGAGAACTTGCATTTCTTATTTTATCCTCCTGCATATAAGCATACTTTAAAAAAATACTATATGCAGCATTTGTGGCAATAATAAATCCTGGCAAACCATCTAAAAAACCAAATTTCCAAAAATAGGCTTCAATAAATTTACCCAGAGGCTTAAAAATAAGATAAAAATAATTGGGGGGTGACTTTTTCTTTTTAAGCTCTAATGCTCCTAGTTTTGCAAACCTAATATTTGTCTTTACCTGTTCTTCAATACTGTAAAATGAATAGTGTTCGATTGGGTTTTGCATTTGTACGGTTTTGCCTTTGACAATTAGGTCTTCATGAACTTCGGGCTCCGTCCATATAGCACTGTGTTTATTGACTAGTCTTATCTTGCAATCAGGATACCACCCTCCAAATCTAATCCATTGACCTAAATAATAAGTTTTTCTAGGAAAACTGAAGCCTTTTATATCTGGTTGATTAATCAATGTGTTATTAAGAGCATATAGAATTTCTTTTTTAAGTTTGGACGAAATTACTTCGTCTGCATCAAGATTAAGCACCCAATCATGCATGGTCTTGGATTGGGCAAAGTTTTTTTGCTTTCCGTAACCGAACCATTCTTGTTGATATATTTTGGCTCCTAAAGTCTTGGCTATTTCTACAGTCTTATCCGTACTGCCGCAGTCAATTACGATTAGTTCAGAAGCCCAGCTCACACTTTCTAGACACCTAGATATATTTTTTTCTTCGTTATAGGTAATGACAGTAATGCTCAGGTTTGTGTAACTTGTATTGCACATAAATATTTTTTACTAGCATATAGCCATTTGTTTTGGGAGAATAAGTTCATGAAAATTCAAATAATACAAAGTCCACGAGCTGGAAGCGAGTGCACTTCTAATTGCAAGCGCAGCCTAGGAGGGCGAGCATGAAAATTGGAATAATTGGAACAGGGTATGTAGGTTTAGTGGGCGGAGCTTGTTTTGCAGATACAGGTAACAGTGTGTATTGCGTAGATATCGACCACAAAAAGACAGACGCACTGAATCGAGGCGAAATTCCTATTTATGAGCCAGGCTTAGAAGCCTTAGTGAAGCGTGGCGTCAAAGAAAATAGACTTCGTTTTACAACTTCGACTGCAGAAGCAGTCAAAGAATGTGAAATTATTTTCTTAGCTGTCGGGACCCCACCCCTTACCTCAGGTGAGCCAGATCTTAGCTATTTAAAAGCAGCATCAGAGGAAATTGGTAATTCTATGAATGGCTATAAACTCATTGTCAATAAATCTACAGTTCCCATAGGTTCACATCAGGTGGTAGCTGAGTGGATTAGCGCACATACGAAGCATTATTTTGATGTCATTAGTAACCCTGAATTTTTGAAAGAAGGATCCGCGGTTGAAGATTTTTTAAAACCTGACCGTGTCATTATTGGAACCCATAAAAAGGAGATTTTTGAAAAAATGGTAGAGCTTTATGCTCCTTTTGTAAGACAAGGCAATCCTATTTTATGGATGGATCCCATTTCGGCAGAAATTACGAAGTATGCTTGTAACTCATTTTTAGCAACGCGCATTAGTTTCATGAACGAACTTGCGCTTCTCTGTGAAAAGACAGGTGGAGATATCGAAGAGATCAGAAGGGGCATGAGTACTGATATTCGTATTGGGAGACATTTTCTGTATGCAGGAGCGGGATACGGAGGCTCTTGTTTTCCAAAAGATATTCAAGCTATGCTTACAACTGCCAAAAGAAATGACATTAATTTAGAAATTGTTGCTGCCGCCGAATCTGTAAATGCCAAACAGAAAAAACATTTGGTAAAGCATATTAAAAATCATTTTGGATCCATTGGATCTGGTGGATCTAGACTTGAGGGCAAGACATTTGCTCTTTGGGGTTTGGCTTTTAAACCAAACACAGATG
>JACRAO010000140.1 GCA_016213345.1 Bdellovibrio sp.
ACAGTCTTTTGTGAGCGTTGAAAATCAAGTTTCAGATCTAAAAATAGCATTAGAAATTATTACAGCAGTAGTACTTTTTATTTCTTTGTTGATCTTATGGTTTGGCGAACATGCTCTGAAGCCACTAAGCAAGCTCACGATGCTTGCTCATGAAATTACAAAGCGTGGGCTAAAGAAAGAAGACAAAACTATTTTGCCAAAATTTTTTATGTCACGCGAAGACGAAATAAGTCATTTGTCTCAAGAGTTTCACCGCATGGCTACAGCATTACTTGAAAGAGAAAAAACGGTAGAAGCACAAAAACATCGTTTAGAAGAACAAAATAGACTTTTAAAAGAAATGGGAGAACTTAGTAAACTTGCTGCTATAGGTAAAATGTCAGCTCAAGTTGCTCATGAAATAAGAAATCCACTGCACTCTATCGGGTTAGAAGCCGAAATGGCTTTTGATGTGGCTAATCAATTAAATAATCTTACATTAAAACAATCTTTACAATCTATCTTAAATGCTGTTGACAGACTTAAAAAAATTACTGAAAATTACTTAAAGTTCTCTAAGCTTTCAATTGGACAGAAATCGAAAATAAATATAATTGAAGTTTTTGAAAATGTTTTAGCTTCATATGCTCCTCTTTGTGAAGATCAGAAAATCAAAATAGGTTGGGAGGTTTTAAATAAGACTCCACTCTATATTTATGGTGATAATGAGTTGATGGAACTGGTTTTTGGAAATTTATTTAAAAACTCATTACAAGTATTGGAGGGATTAAATGAAGGCCAAATTTTTTGGAAATTATTTGATCTTGAAAGTGGGAGGATTTGTGTTCAAATAGAAGATAGTGGTCCTGGAATTAGTCCAGATATTAGTGAAAAACTTTTTCAGCCGTTTGTAACGACGCGCACACAAGGAACTGGTTTAGGATTATCTTTTGTCAAAAAAGTAATTTTAGAACACGGTGGTACAATCGAATTAACTAAGCCTAGACATTTAAAAGGCGCTTGTTTTGAGATTTTGCTTCCTGGTTACGAGTCGGTAAGCACAGAGGTTCATCATGAATCAACAGTTAGTAAAAATTTTATTAGTTGATGATGACTTGCAGTCTTTAGAATCTACTCAAAGGATTTTAGAGTTTTCTGGATATAAAGTTGTAACAGCTAGCAATGGTCAAATGGATTTAGAACAACTAAGGCCAACGCATGAAAATCCTGTTGCTAACTTTGATGTGGTTTTGACAGATGTACGAATGCCAAAATTGGACGGTCTTGAGCTTTTAAAAGCATTGAGTGTTTGTCAAAGCAAAGTACCTGTTATTTTGATGACAGCATATGGCAGAATTCAAGATGCCGTGTGGGCAATGAAATTAGGTGCGGTGGATTTTTTGATAAAGCCGTTTAAGAAATCTGAACTTTTAACTGCAATAGAATCTGCATTGAAATTTTCTAAAGCAATGAAAAGTACTCATGAATATAAAAAAAGTGAACTTCTACTTGGTAATTCTTCAGCTATTAAAAGTATAAAAAAACAAATTGAACAAGTGGCGCCGACTTTGGCAACAGTATTGATTACTGGGGAAAGTGGTACCGGCAAAGAATTAGTTGCAAAGCTTATTCATCGTTTGAGTTTGCGTTCAGGTGAAAGATTTGTAGCTTTAAATTGTGCCGCATTACCGGAGCCGCTTATTGAAAGTGAGCTTTTTGGGTATCAAAAAGGAGCTTTTACTGGTGCTCATGCCTCTAAAGAGGGACTTTTTGAAGCTGCACACGGGGGCACACTATTTTTAGATGAAATTGCTGATATGCCTTTGTCATTACAAGCGAAACTGTTGCGTGTCTTACAAGAAAGGGAAGTCAGAAGGTTAGGGGATAATGAGTCAAGAAAAGTAGATGTTCGCATTGTTGCAGCAACACATCAGGATTTGGGTCAAAATGTAAAAGAAGGAAAGTTTAGGTTAGATTTACAGTATAGACTTGAGGTAGTGACCTTGAGTCTTGCTCCGCTTAGAGAGAGAGCAGAGGATATACCACTTTTAGCAGATTATTTTTTAAAAGAATCTTGCCAAAGGCATGGCAAGGTAATTTTAGAAATTTTACCAGAGGTTATACAGATTTTACTTTCTTATGCCTGGCCAGGGAATGTGAGAGAACTTTTTAATGTAATAGAGAGGGCTGTAGTGTTTTGTAACCAAGAGAAAATTACCAAGGAGTTTTTGCCAACTCATTTATTGCAAATATCAAAAGAGCCATTGTGTTTAGAAAAATCACAGATTTCAATTCCTCTGGGTCTTTCTTTAGAGGAAGTAGAAAAAATATTGATTCAAAAAACTTTAGAAGCCACATCGGGCGATAAGAATCTAACAGCAAAACTATTAGGTGTTCACTCACGGACGATTTATAGAAAATTAGGGCTTGTGAATAAATAAAAATTCAGATAAATAGTGCTTCATTACTACAGGTTTAAAGTTTTATAGTGAGTTGTGTCTAATGTCTTTACAGTCGATTCACTTTCGCCACGGTCGTTGCCTTCTTCTATGCAAAACTTTGTATTAACCTGATTTTTTGATAGAAGCCGTAAACTTTTCTGGATAAATCAGAAATGCCGCAGATAAATCTTCATCTAAAAGCGGCCAATATACTCCTTCTCCATCGCCTAAAATTTCAAATTTAGCCAATTTGCTTTTAGAAGCATTTTTAAGACGTTTAGAAACGCTTTTATGTCTTTTAAAAACTTTTCCAGAAGGTAGTTTAAGAAAAAGAAAATCTGAATCTATCCAAAATGAAATAAATCTAGATCTTTCTTCTAGTGTGAAAGTATTCATACCACCTCCTTAGTAAAATCTTCTGATTTTCTAATACAAATGCCTCAATTCTTTTCAATTCAAAATCTTTAAAACGTGTGTTTTTGGCTAATTTAATTTTAGGAGAAATCCAAAATTTACAAAGACGATTTTCTTTCTTCACATGAATATGCGGCCGTTCATTGCCTTCTTCAGAAAAAAAGAAAAATCTGTATCCTTCTAGAATAATAACAGTTGGACTCATCTATTCTAAATTATGTAATTAAAGTTAATTTTGCAACATGATTTACATAATTTAATTGATACGCTTTGTTGCTGTGGGTGAAGAATCAGGGCCCTAGATCCGTTTTTAGGTTGATTGTTTTAAGTCATCGCTCGTGGGATTTACAGAAAATTAGGGCTTGTGAATGAATTAACGCACTAAGCTAGATATGTATACTAGGCTTGTATTAGGTTTCAGGTGCAGGCTACAATATATATAAAGGTTTAAAAGGCAATTTTATGAAAAAAACAAATAGCTTTGGTTTTACTATTGTCGAAATTTTAATAGCAATTGGAATTATGACTGTAGTTGCTTTAGGAACAGCCACAATGGTCCAGTTTGTTACAAAATCGTCAAAGAATGCTCAATCCAATTTAGAATTTCAAAATCTATCGGGACTTTTAAGAAATTTTCTGTCCAAAACTGAAAATTGTTCCAATATTTTCAATGTTACTCCCAAATTGGAGTTTGATCCAACGAGTGCAAGTTCAACGATTTTTTTAAATGAAATTCGTGCTCAGAGTGCTGGAAGTATATTGGCTAAAAAAGATACGGATATTACTCCAGGACTACGGCTAACTGTATTAGATGTGAGAAATTTTCATGTAACTGCTGCTCCTGATGTTTTTTTGGCAGATATTCATATAGAGGCAGTAAAAAGCGATAGTTTTTTTATCGGTACAAAAATGCTATCCGCAAACATTGGTATTCAGCTCAATACACAGGTATCTGGAGCAAAAAGAGCTGTTTTGTCTTGCGAACTCTATCAGGGCCCAACAACACAACAAACATGTCAAAACCTGGGTGGTGTTTTTGATGCTAGTGCTATTCCACCATGTAAATTTCCAAATAATGCATTAACTATACAGCAAATCTGCAATTCTATTACTGGTGCTACTTTTAATGGTGCTACAAATATATGCACTGTAGCTAATGGCAGCACAATTACTGCAAAAACTTGTAACAGTGGAGAAGTAGCAAACGGCATAAGTTCAAATGGGTTGCTAAATTGTGCTAATCTTTCATTTTTAAGTTATTGCCCCACGGGACAAGTAGCTAGGGGGGTTTCTGCAAATGGGGGTTTAATTTGCATAACTTTGACTTGTCCAAATGGACAACTTGCGCAGAGCTATGATCCTGCAACGGGAGCTCCAAGGTGTGTTATTACACAATGCCAAAGTGGTAAATATTTGAGAGGATTTGATTCTGTAGGAAATATTATTTGTGATGCTTTGCCGCCTTCAACAGGTCAAGCTGCTTGTACGTTAGGTCCTATTTCTGCTCCTGGTGGTATTGTTGTGCAAGCAGGAACGAATATTTCAAAATATTGTCAGAATGGAGCAATTTCATACCCGCACAACGGTAGTGCCGGGTATACAGATTATCGTTGTCCAAATAATGATATGATTGTAACTGCTTGTATTAATATTTGTAGTAATGTAACCTACGCTGCCCCCGCAAATTGTGGGCCAAATGAAGTTTGTATTTTACCTAGTACTTGTCAAGCTGGCACAGCGGCATTGTGGTATTTTTCTAATCTTACCTTTGCTTGTAATTGTAATTCTATTAATGGTCCGTGCAGTCCGTATACAATTACAAAATGCCGTATTACTCCATAAATAACTTTTTTTAATAAGCGTGAGAGGATGATTTAGCTTGGACTTAATCCAACTAGAGCTGTTCTCTTTTGGTTTTTGGCAGAATAATATTCTCTGTAAGTTTGATAAGTATTAAATATCTTTTTTTATGATTAGTTTTTTTAAAAAATATAGTTTTAATTAATTCTACTGAAATTTTTTCCATTAGCATTGCATTGTAAATTTTTTTTCCTAAAATCTGTCCAAGATTTCTAGAGACATAAAATGAAACTATAGGATTTTGCATCCAGCGAAAATCATTTATTTGATCATATAATTTAAGACACTTTAAAGTTTGTTTAACAATTTGTAACTCAAGCTTGGATTGTTTCGTCTGAGTGGATAAAACATAATCCTGATAGAGATCACATTTTCTTTTTGGATTAATAATCAGACTGCAAAGAAAACCAAAAGCAGATTCTAAAATTCTTCTAAAAAAATCCTCGTAAGTTGGCTCAAATATTTTATTTTGATGTGAAATGCGTTTTAATAAATGTATTCCGGCTAAGTCGGTTATTTTGTTTTGGCTTTGGGTGCCAATATAAGCAAGATTTATTTTTGAAATATATAAATAATGATTATTTTTTATTCCAAAATTAATGATCTTGTACTCATTTGGAGTTAAAGTAGATTTTTTTTGGGGTGATTCAATAAAAGGTATATTGTCTATAGATTTTATACTAAAATTTTCATAATTTGGCATTTGAAGATCAAAAAAATAACTTAATATCTGTCCTTGATTCTTAAAGTAATACAACCAATCAACATCGTTTTCATCTAATTCTGGGAGTCTTTCAGCCCAATCTATTAGGGATTGAAGTTTAGCCCAGGGCGGACTTGATAAAATACAAAAGGTATTTGGAGTTAATTTTAATATATCTGCACTCTGTTCTTTTTTCCTGCGAGACATTTTCCAATATAGATGGTCAATATTTTGATGGATCGAAATAGTTTTTAATGCACTTCCAAGAAAAGCCTTAGAAATTTTCTTGATTTGATATGGCAAATGTTTTTCGCCGAGATGAAGTTCTCCACAGAGTACGAAAATCTTGATTTTTATTTTTTTTCTTATTGCATAATCAAATAAATCAGTAATAATTCCTGCAGCCCACCGGTCTCTTTGTAGTAGGGCATCTTTAGATTTTGCACTTCTGAAGGTTGCGCTTGAGTTCAAAACTGTTTTTGGCTCATTAAGGGCAATGAGTGGACATTTGTTTTCGATTGCAAGATGAAAAAGTGGGGCGTAATTTGTCCAAGGGAATCCCCATTCTTTTTGGTATTGTATGTGCTTTAGAAAAGTGTTTTCACTTATTTTTCCTGTTTGATACAAGTTCAAATCTTTTTGATATTGACTTGAAATAAGCTCTAACCCAATACACCAGTTTTTATGTGAAGTAACTATTTCCCTCATGATTCGTAGCGCAGTTCGTTGGGCTTGTGAAAACGTATGAAAATCAGAGATAAGGCAGACATCACTTTGTAATATTCTGGCGAGTAATTTTCTTTTTGAAATTTTTATTAAAGATAGTTTTTGTGACTTAAAATCTTTTTCAAATTCTCTTTGATAGGTTTTGATTTCTCTTGGTAGTTCTCCTAAAATTTGATCGACTTCTTCTTTTAATGACAAATAAATACGTTTTTGAAGTTTTAATATTTTATTTTTATGAAAGTTTATTGTGGGAGAGTGCATAATAAAAGGCAACCTTGGTTTGATAGTGGAACTTTGATTTTATTTTCTATTTTTGAAAAACAGATTTCATTATTAAGTTGTGTCAAATAGCTTTGCATACACGCTAGATATAGTGTGCATAGTAAATCAGCTTCTTTTGTTGAAAAATACTGTTGTTGTGTATGAGGGCAAATAAGCCATTGAAACTGTATTTCTGTAGTGTGAAGTCTTTTAATAAAAAAGGCATTTTTTATTGGCAATCCACTCCACGGTGTGTGAGCAAGAGCCGATAAAAGTGATTCAGTTGTCTTAAGGCTTTTGCTGTTTTGTTCGGAACATTGATGTGGCCATCTTTTCTGTGCACAGGATTTTCCATTTTGTAGAGCGATTTCTTGAAGTTTAGAGTACATTAAATTGCCGTTTTGCGTTAAATATGAAGCTAATTTTTTTTGATGTTTTATTAGATGGTTTTCAAAGTTAATAAGATATTCTTCGGTTGTTTGTGTTTGACAAGCTTTTTTTAGATGTTGTGATAAATAATCAAAAGAATAGATCATATTGAAATCTAAAGTGGTTTTGGGTATGTCTGTTTTTTCATAAAGTTCGGTTAATTCTTGCAGCAGTAAATCTAGTTCTGCAAGATTTTGGAGCCAGAAAAGATGTTTAAGATTGATGTCTAGGGTATGCCATAAATCTGCGCACATGTTCTGAATTTACTTTTGAATTTGTCATAACGCAACTTATTGTCTAATAAATAGCAAGATATACCAAAGTATCCGGTAAATTCGGAGTCTGGCAAGGAGAGTACTACTAAATATTGTTTAAATGCTTCTATTGTTGACACACCAGACGAGATCTTATGCCTTGGCAGCTTAATCTTTTAAAAGCTCCTTTGAGCGATCAAAACCAGTCACTCCACCCCACATAGTTGTTCTAGACAATATGTAATTAGTTGAAACATGATCCCAATTTCGATAAATGTTAGGATCTACAAAAAATTGTGCAAATGGTTTAAATGAAATTTTACCCATTGTCCAGCTTGTAGCAGACATACCAGCACTAAATCCCATGTAAGCATAAACTTTTATTATAAAAGCCGGCGTGTTGTTTTCTTGTAAGATTACTTTTTTTAGCCTCGGTAGTTTTGATGTTTCCTTAGGTAAAAAACTAAAAATAGCGCCACTATGATTTTGCTCAGTGTAAAAACCGATACCCTGAAATGTTGTGGCAGAAAAGGCTGCTTCTTTTATTACTAAGTAAATTTCAACTAGACTTCCATACATATCTGGTGAGGTTATTTCGCCTCTACCGTTTTGTGCTAAGCGCCCGGCGACAGGGTTAACTACCTCTGCATTGAGGATGTCAGTTAGCAATCTTGTACAATCAACTTTTTGCTGCTTAAAATCAAGATTGCACTGTCTAATCGGGATTGGAATAGAAGCTTGTGAGGTATTATAACTTGTTTTTGGCGAAATACTTGATCCAAGCTGAGCACTTAAAACCTGAATATCCGTATTGTTTTTGTCCTCTATGGCAAAAACAGAAGAAATATTAAAACTCAAAAAAATAAAAAAACAAATCACTGTTCTATAAAAAGATGTCATGAAATTATCTCTCCCCTCTTAATGTTTAAGATTACTCGCATACGGCGTATTATATAAATATTGAAATAGCAATAAGAATATTTTTAAATTAAAAAAACCCGCTAACATGAGGATCAGGGCCCTAGATCCGATTTTAGGGCCCCGGAAGGATTTGGGGAGGGATATTAGCGCTTTCGAATGCTTCCTGCTCTTACGTCGCTCACTTCAACAAGGCAGCTACTTCCGGACCCACTCGAAAACAAACAATCCATGAAGCGAATCATGGACTGGCTCGGATCAAACTCGTTTCCATTTTTTATGGCCAATCTTAATGCTAATGAAAATGGATCTAGCGAAACTGTAGAAAAACTAACCATACTAGAGGAAAAAAAGGCAAAAATCTTGCCTGAGCTTCGTAAACTCCAGACAATACATCCATTTCACTTTGTGACATGGGGTTCACAGTTGGATAAGGAGAATTAGGAAACTGCCAAGCAGGAAATGTTGGCTTAGCTGTAGGAGCTGGTTGGGTCTGTTGTACTGGTTGAGGATTAGTATTCGGAGTGTCTCCACATCCGCTTATAAATAGATTTATTAGTACCAACCCTATGAGCCCTATTGGCCCAATTTTGGTGATACTTTTATAATTAAACCGTCTTAACATCAACATCGCTTCAGCCTTTCGTGACTTGTTACGCTGTTCAAAAAGTTCCTCGTCACTTACTAATATATAATGCATAAACAGTGCCAAAAATGACACAGTATATTAAATAATTTTTATTTAAAAATATCAAATACTTATGTGATATGTTTTAGAAAGACAATCAAAGTGGGGACACAAAAACTGTCAAAAGTTTAGACATGTGACAATTAGATCGTTAAGATTTTGGATTTGTTTTATTTTTCTACCGTGAGATTTTAGTATTTCTACTGCAGTCTGTTCAAAAAGCTCCATGTCGCGGGGAATTTTTAAAATTTTGATTAGCTCTCCCCATGTGGGATTGACAAGATTTTTCACCTCGCTCCAAAGAATATCTAAAACTCTTGGTTTTATTGAGCTAAGTTGTACGTTTCTTCCTGTTTCGGAGCAAAATAAAATACCAGGTATTGGAGATCTAACTTTTTCAATATTGATAATGGGCAAATGAAGTGGAAGGTTTCCTGAAATTTGCACCTGATCTGAGTACGTAGCTTGGGTTAGTTCAGGTTTTGGCAATAGCTCGATCAGATCTGCCCATTCGATTTGACCATCTGCGCCCACCAGAGAAAGAAGTTTTGCTTGGTCTTGTTTGATTTTTTCTAAAGCATGGGTTGCTTCTACAAAAACAGAGGCTTGAATACATTCTTTTTCTGGCGATGTTTTTAAAGTCAAAAGTTTTTCTTTTATTTCTTCTGCTTTTGAGTCAGTTTCGACCAGAAGATTTTGCCATTCTCTTGGTAAAGACAAAGTAGTGGCTTCGTTTTCAAGTGGAATTCCCATAGCAAATATTATCGGCTTAGGGATTGGTACGAGCTTAAGCACATGTTCGCTTAATATCCAGCGTCCATTTTTGCGTTCAGCCGTGTGGTCAAACCATTTTTCCATGACTTTAGACTGTAAGTAATATTTTAGGGGGTACATCCAGGAGCTTTCTCTGAATAAAATAAAAAACCCAGTTCCTTTTGAGGTTGGTGTGAGATCATTGGTTGGGGTTACTAACAGTTCGTGATTTTCCGTCTTATTATAAGGAAGGCTTGCGAAAAGTCCAATGTTTTGGTTTGAAAACTTCCATGGCCCTTGTGGTTTGGGCGCTGAATCAATGCACTGTCTAATGGTTGTAAAATAAGCTAACGGTACTGAATTTTTTCTGAGTTTTTCTAAAGCATCTAAAACATCGTGTTCAGTTCTTTCTGGCCAAAGTTCAGACCATTCTTTTTGTGGGCTTGGGCTCTGCTGGTGATGAATTTTCCAGTGTTCTCTTTGTGGCGGAGATGGGTGCTCTAATGTAAACGCATCAGATAGCAATAGGGGAACTTCGATATGGCTTCGGATTTGACCTTCGATAGAAATTCTTAATGGATAGTTTTCTAATCGGTTTTGAATATTTGTCTCTCTTTGAAACAGATATAAGTATTTTGGAAAAAGTGGAGCTGTCAAAGGTAAGGTGTGATTAACGTCTGTAAAACTCCATTCACAAAGCAACTTGGCTTTTTCTAGTAGAAAATTTAAGCATTCCTGACCTTCGTGTTGTGCCAGGGGTTCTTCTCTGGCTATCCAAAGCAGTCCACCTGGTCTAAGCTTGCTGAGTGCAACGCAAGCTTGTATGGCTCCCATGCTTGTATGGGTTGATTTCAATTTTTTGAGACTTGGATAGTTTTCGAGTTGATTTCGAAATTCTTGTGCTTCATTTTGTCTTCCCTGCGGACGGATACAGCGTTCTTCTAAAACGAAAGCGATATCACAAGCTTCCATTTCGGTAATGAGAGCGTAGAGAGATGGTTTGGGTGAGCCCAATGTCAATGAAAGCTGATCTTTAGCAAAAACCTCAAGTCCACTGCCTGTTGTCCAAAGGGGCGGCACTCCTGGTCCTCTCCAGAGTTGACTCATTTCTGATAAAAAGAGTTGAAACTGATTTTGTTCAAGCCCAATCCAGGAGAGTTCTTTGGGGCTTGTGAGTACCATGGTGCTATCCCTTAGGGTTGGACTAAAGGCAACGGGTCTTCTTTTTAGGGGACCCATTTTTATTTCTGTTTGAAAACCGAATTTAAAAATTTTTTCCCAAAATGTAGAAAAAAACCTTAAATCATAACCTCTGATTTCGGGCCATGAGGGTTGAAATTGTCTCGTTAGTTTTAGGAGTTGTAGGAGGAAAAATGGCGATTCATCAGCCAGGGTCCAAGGTTCGATTGCTTTCCAGAGATCTCTTTGAATGGCGGAGCTGGGATTGTACCAGGAATAAAGATTGGGGCGTGTTACTTGCCACCCTTCGCGATCAACAGGTAAAAATGGCTTTAGAGCTGAGCTTAGCGCCCAGTTGAGATTATTGAGATCATCTTGCTTCATTGGTCTGATGCCTCGGTCTGACCATGATTTTAAGAGCAACACTTGACCAAGAGTAAAGATTGCAACTTCTTCGAAAAAAGTTCTTAATGCATTTTCTTGTGCGGAAGTATAAAGCTGGTTAATCCAGCTTTTTAGTGGATCGGAAGTATTATTCAAAAAACCAGTATTTTGAGCGGAAAGTTTTGATAAATATTGAAAAATAGCTTCGCGCCTTCCTGGGTTTAAAGAAAATAATTTCGCCAGATTGGCTTCGAGCTCTTGCCGCATCTGGCCCGAAAGGGCAATCAGAGTTGCTACATAAGGAGGCAAAGGGCTTAGTAGTGTAGTTAGACTTCTATTATAAGGGGATTCGGTGACTTTAGAGTCCTCCGTGTTTTTAGAAAAATAAGCGCCTGTCCCCTCTTTTTTTGAAAGAGGGAGTGTAAAATCTAGTTGTTCCATGAACTCCCCAATGTGAGTGAAGTAATAGATAGCAATAAGAGGATTTGTTTGGCGAGCAAAAACTAACAACGCAGAGTGCATTATTTATGACGCAACATAGTAGAATAAAAGGGTTTTATTTTATGCTTGCTAAAATAATTAATATTGTTTATATTTATTAAGAGAGTTAAGAAATATGAAGAATTTAGATTTTAAACAATTTGGCTCGAAAGAAAGAAAAGAGAGTGGGGTTGGATATGCATTCGTTCTACTTATTTTTTCTTTACTAGTGTCTTCTTGTTATGATGAAAAATACAATAAGGGTTGGGGACAGTTTGAAAATCTAGATATACCGGCTGGCTGTTTTGTTGATCAATTCGTACAAAAACCTAGTAAAGAATATACACAATCATTAGATATTCTGTTTGTGGTTAACAGCACTCCTTATATGAACGTCGAAAGAATTGCAGTAGCAAATGGGATTGATTCATTTTTGCAATCTTTACCTCTGGATATGAATTTTCGTATTGGTGTTATGCTTGCCCAAGGAAATACAGCAGCAAACCGTAGTGGTGGGATCCTGCCAAGCAGAAGTGGAAGGCTTTGGACATGGCCACCATTACCCCCGGTAATTGATTCTGAGACAATGTCACTAAAAGATATCAGATGGCAACTGCTTTTTAAAATGACTGTGGTCGAATTTGACAAAGACCCTAATGAGGGAGAAGCTGGACTATATTCTTTTTCAAGAGCTTTAGATCCAGATCGTTTAGCTGAAAATCAGAAAAATGGGTTTTTTAGAGCAGATTCTGCATTAGCTGTGGTTTTTGTTTCCAATAAAAACGATCTCTGTGCTGATTTTCCTAAAGGGACAATAATTTTGCCACCTTTGACTAAAGGCGAATTAAATCTTAGACAACGCGATTGTGGGGGAATTAGCCCACAGAATGTTTTGGATAAAATTAAAAAACTTCAAGGCAAAAATCCTTTTGTGATCGGTGCTATTGTTTTTAATAACCCTGCCACCGTAATTCATATTAATCAAAATCGATACGGCTATGGCTATATGGACCTTGTAAATTTAAGTGGAGGAGTTTCGGTAGATTTGGCCAGAGGAGACTATGCCGAAGGACTTAGAGAAATTGCTAACCTGGTTGTAAAAAAATTAGAACTTATTCATGATTTTACTTTGACAAACTCTAATGTTGATCCGTCTAGTATTCGAGTATGGGTGGATGGCGAAGAAACAACGTCGTTCTCGTATGTTGAAGAAAAAAATCAAGTCCACCTGGTTAATGCTGGTGAGGTAGGTTCGAAAATAAGAATTTATTATTGTGAAAAGAAAGCTGTTACGCCAACTCCTACGCCCAGTCCTTCGTCATCACCAGATAAATGTCAATCTTTACAAGAAGAAATAGAAGAACCAAATAGATTACCTAAATCTTGTTTAGATATTATTGCGCAAGGTAATCTAGGAAATGGTGTCTATACGATTTATCCATCCGGGGGAGATCATGCGCCAATAGATGTCAATTGCCTCATGGACAAAGACGAAGGTGGGTGGACACAGTTTATTAATATTGATCAAGCCGGTCTGCAAGGAGCATATTACGGAAATATTACAACTTTAGATGCATTTGGTACCACATACCACTATGGAAATCGTATTGCTTCGAAACCTGATTCTACTGTGCTTTTGCACCTTGAGGGTAATCATGGTGGTTTTAAAATCATGTTAAAACAACCATCAATTAGTCCAGCTTTTACTCCAAGTCAGGGTGCTGATTTTAAAGAGATCAGCAATATCTCTATTCCCATTGATGGAGAGCAAATAAATTCGAGCATTGTAGGAGGTTTAAACTTTCAAACAACTAAGGCAGGTTATGGTGGAGGATCAATTGTTGGATTGGTTAATCCATACGGGTTGGGAACTGTAGTTGGAAATACTGTTTATAACTTCAAATATATTGATCCAGCAACTTGGAGTGGGATCTGGTGGGTTATTCAGCAAACCGTGCCTTCGTGTCCCAGTATGTATTGGGGTGGTGGGGGCTGTGGATATGTTGCTGCAAATAGTATGAATCTGCATGGACAAGTGCGACACAATAATATGAATACAGAAAATACAGTGGATTTCCTAAGACTGTATTACCGTGAAGATAAACCAAAAATCCGCATTAATCCTTGTCCAACACCAACGCCGACACCAACGCCGACACCGACACCAACGCCGACACCGACACCAACGCCGACACCGACACCAACGCCGACACCGACACCAACGCC
>JACRAO010000139.1 GCA_016213345.1 Bdellovibrio sp.
ACCTCTTTTGTTTTTTCAATCTACTAATATATTCCTCAACAATGAAACTTGCAACTTCAGAAGGTTTAGTTCCCACTCCAAATCCAGCATCAAACCCACACTCTAAGGCCATCGGGTGTGTAACGCGGGGACCTCCAGCAATGAAAATGATTTTTTCTCTTAAATGCATTTTTTTAGCTAACTCTATAAGCTCTCGCATGTCTTTGATGTGAATATTATGCTGACTCACAACTTTTGATGCTAAAACCACATCTGCTTTTAGTTCTACTGCTTTTTTTAATAGATCTTGATTAAGCACTTGTGCACCCAGGTTTTTCGCGTCAAACCAGTGGTAGCGTTCTAAGCCATAATCCCCAGCAAATCCTTTCATATTGAAAATCGCGTCAATACCAACAGTGTGAGCGTCATAACCTGTACAAGCACCGATAACGACTAGTTTCTTGCCTATTTTTGTTTCAATAAGCTTGTCTATTACTTCTCTGGAGTGCTTTGGTGATTCGATTTTTAAAACTTTAATTTTTGTAAAATCCAAAAAATGTTTTGTATTTCCATAAATCACAAAAGTCGAAAAACCTTGTGCTACTTTTTCCATAGTGGCAACTTTAATTTGCTCAAAGCCCATTTTTTGAACAAGCATGGAGGCTGCTTCTCTTGCCTCAGGAGAAGCTTCGACTGGCAGAGTAAAACATAACTGTACAGTGCCGTCTTCCATAATATCGCCATATGGTTTTAGATGTTTAAGATTAACTTTGGTTTCTTTCATAAGTTAAAATATCTCAAAAAATGGGTTTAGGTATTGCGGATGTTTTTTTATCACTCCGTCATAGCCCTTGCCACTTGTTTCGGTGCGACAGACCTCAGCAAATGCTTTGTCTTCGATAGCCTTGAAAAGCCCTTTGTGTTTTATCATTTCTAAATGCTTTAGAGTATCACTTAAAACTTTCTGGGCCCATGTATTAATGACGCCATTTTGTTGAAATGATATTTCCTGGCGCAGATCTTGGGCGCCATTGAAAATATATTTAGCATTTTTAATGCTCATCCAGCGATCTTGTAAAAGTGGTGTGTGCATCGCTTCAGTTGGCATGCCCAACAACTGAATAGTTTGTCCTGTCAGTACTCCGACAAAGTTAAACATGGCGTCCATGAGGTGGCTATAAAAAATATCTCCGCTCTTATAGCGGGTAGGGGGCATAAATTTAATTGGTGAATTTGGAAAAATATCTCTTGTCATTTGAGCACGGGCTATTTCTAATAAAAAGCAATTTGGGTGTTCTGGATTCATTTCTTGAGCATGCCCTAAACCCATGCAATCTTCGGTCATGTGAGCTTGTTTTGCTAAGCATTCATTAATAAATTGTGAAGCCAATACTTGATGACCATTTTCGATAGCATCAGCCGTAGTGAGGTAATTGTCTTCGCCCGTGTGAATTACTATTTTTGCATGAGCAGTGATTAGTCTAGAAAAATGCTGGTCAATTAGGGTTCTTTGCATATTGATATCCCGAAACAAGATCCCATACATGGCGTCATTTAAGAGAAAATCTAGTTTTTCTTGAGCGCCTAAAACAGCAATTTCTGGCATACATAGCCCGGAACAATAATTAGTTAATCTAATATAACGATTCAATTTTTTGCTTTCTTCATCTAAAGCCCGTCTCATTATTTTAAAATTTTCCTGCGTTGCATATGTTCCTCCAAATCCCTGCGTGGTTGCTCCATGTGGAACATAATCTAGCAAAGATTGTGCGGTACTGCGTATTACGGCAATGGCATCAGCTCCAGCCTGTGCCGCAGCTTTTGCTTGGATAATGTCGTCATAAATATTTCCAGTTGCTACAATTACATAAAGCAACGGGCCTTCTGGGCGATGGACTCTAAAGCTATCTTTAGTTTCTTGTCTCAGCTCATCTCGTTCGTTGCGTATTTCTGTAAGACAGTTTTTAGCTTCTATACAAAGAGTTTTTGTTTTTCGTTCAATTTCGATATTATCAGCCAATGGCAATTGACAAAGATTAATCTTTTCTTTAGAAACTTCAGAAGCCAATGTGCTTGTTGGTATTTTTTTTTGTATTAAGCCGTTGACGAACCAGTACAAAATGCCTTGGTCTAATTTATTTTGTTTCTTAACTTGGTCTACAACTAAATTAGCCATTGGTAGCCACTGCTTACCGTGTTCGATGGCGCCGTTGACATCCAAAAGTCTTAGAGACGCTCTTTCGATAGCCACAGTTGTATGTGCTTGGATTAGTTTTTTAATTGGTATTGAGATCTCCAATGCTAATTCTCTACAGCGATTTACAATATTTTGATTAAGATTTAGTTTAAACATAGGCACAAAAAATTAAGAATAAGTTTCCATAAATATGCGATTAATTTCAGGGCTTTCGCGTAGAATATTTAGAGCTATCTCAGCATGGGAGGGACAATAGCCGTTGCCAATTCTTAGATCTACATCTATGCCCATTCCCTCTGCTCCCAAAGCAGCTTTCTGAAAACTGGTAGTCATGCTAAAAAAATAAGCAATTCCACCCACGCGGCAGCTCAAAATAGTTGCCATTTCGGTATCAGGAATATTAGCAACATTAATGACAACATCTGCCATTTTTCCCTTTGTTAAATCCCAAATTTTATCCATGAGTGCCACCGCATTTCTTGCATCCGCATGAATAACCTCGTCTACAAAAGAAAGCTCAGATAAACGATGAATTGATTCCTTATCATAATCAACTGCAATAGTTTTTGCTCCAGGTGTTTTTTTTGCTTCGTAGAGACTTAATATTCCTGATTTGCCACCACCTCCAATTACAACGACCACATTGCCGGCTTTTACCAGCCTTTGTGTTTGTGCGGGAGCGCCTGCCACATCTAAAACCGCTAAAGCTACAGTTTCTGGCAAATCGTCAGGTAATTTAGAAAAAATTCCGGAAGCAAATAAAACGGCATATCCTTCGATATCTACTCGATCTGTTGTTTGATGGATCTGTTTAATTTTTTTGATATTTAGTGGAGTAAGAGAAAGAGACACCAGTGACGCAATCCGGTCCCCTACTTTTACAGGTTTATCTTGAACAGGAAATTTTGGACCAATCTGTGCAACTGTGCCAATAAACATCCCGCCAGAGCCTGTCACCGGATTGTGTAATTTTCCTCTTTTTTCTACAAGTTCTAAAATAATGTTTTGGATTTTAATAACGTCACCGCCTGCGCTTTCAGAGATTTGATGAAAACTTGCTGAATCAACATTCAAACTCTCTACTTCTACTAATAACTCATCTTCTGCAATTGGAAGGTTGGTGCTTAAAATCTCTGCTTGTTGTGGGAGCACACCTTTTGGCTGCACAACTCGTTGTATGCCCAGCGGGTCGATTATTTTAAATGAATCCATATTATTTTCTCGCTTCGCTCCATACTATTTTCTCGCTTCGCTCCATACTATTTTCTCGCTTCGCTCCATACTATTTTCTCGCTTTTTTAATTCTCTCTTCGACTATTGTGTCGGCAATTTTGTGAGTAGGAATTTTTTCTCTTTTTGATCTATCCAGGATTTCTGAAATAGTAATGCCTATTCTTTCAACATGATCAAATGCTCTTTTGTGATTATATCCTTCTGAAAACTTGGCTGGAAACATCTTTTCATGATAAATATTGATTAGTCCACCGGCATTAATCGCATAATCAGGCGCATAAATTAGACCTTTTCGCAAAATCTCATAACCTATTTCAGACATCGAAAGTTGATTATTGGCAGCTCCTGCAATAACTTTAGCGCGAATTCTAGGGAGTGTATTTTCGTTAATACTTGCGCCTAATGCTGATGGTGAAAAAATATCACAAGCTACATCATAAATAGAATCTGGTCTTGTGATTTCGATATGGTATTTTTGGGCTATACGGTTTATTTTTTCTTGATCAATATCGCATCCAATAATTTTAGCGCCGTCTGCTAATAAATGTTCAATTAAGTAATAAGACACACTTCCTAGACCTTGAAGAGCAATAGTTAAGCCCTTTATCGTATTAGCTCCATAGGTGTGTTTTACACAGGATCTCATGCCATGAAAAACGCCCCAAGCCGTGGCAGGTGATGGATCCCCACTTGATCCGGTTTCTCCTTCGATTCCTAGGATATGACTTGTTTTTCTTTTAATACACTTTAGATCTTCTGCGTTAGTGCCCACGTCTTTTGCCGTGATGTAGTGACCTCCTAGGCGTTCTACAAATTCACCAAATCGTTCAAATTTTCGTTCTGTTTTGTCAATTTTTGGATCACCAATGATGACAGCTTTGCCTCCTCCCCAGTTTAGCTCTGAGATTGCAGCTTTATAGGTCATGCCTTTAGAGAGTCTCAGGACGTCAGTCAGGGCTTCTGCTTCACTTGCATAGTTCCACATACGACATCCACCAACGGCAGGTCCTAAGACAGTAGAATGTAGAGCCACGATCGCTCTCAGATCTACTTGTGAGTCATGGCAAAAGATAATTTGTTCAAATGCTTCATTTTTAATAGATTCAAAGATCATAAATATTACCCCATGTAAATGGCATATGTAACGTGCCGTATAAAATATGACTAAGCTATTAAGACAACCTATCAGGCGCGAAATCGAGAATCAAGTATTTAGAAAACTTGTAGAAAACTTAGACAACTATCTATTTCTTGGTTACTTTTTATAGGTGTTTGATAATGGCTCTATGCGTAACTAGTTGAAATAATTGCTAAATATTTTTATATGAAGTGTGTCTAATTTGGCCCAGCATTTGCAACCATTATTTATAGGTGAGCCTTTGGGCTCGTTGTGCAGAAGTTGTAGCCAAGTTGTAGAAGGAGTAGTTATGAGTAGCACAGATGTAAAGGTAGAAAAAAATTTTTCTAGAGTGGTCGTTTTACAGACCATAATGATTTTTTTATTCACAAATTTTATATTCAATAGAGTGGGGTTAACAACAGAATTCAGATCAATTACCGAACGATTGACAGCAGCCCTAGCTGAAATAGCTGTAAAGGAAAAAGCTAAGTCGGAAGATCTTGTAGAAAAGGAAGAAGCGCCCAAAGAAACGCCAGAAGCAAAAAAAGAAAAAGAACCTGCATATAAACCTGACCTAAAGAAAATGAGTATTTTGAGTCTATCTGATCTTGAGTCCTATGTTAAAGATTTAAATTTTGATATCGTAAACGATAGCGAAGGCAGAGAAAAAAGTATTGCTGTAAGCGGACTTATGCATCGCGACTGTTACGAAAAACTTATTATTTGCAAAAAAGATAGACGTGAAACATTTAGTTGTAAACTTAATGGAAAAGATTTTACAACACCAGTTGTTTTATCAAACTATTCAATTCCTAAAGACAGGGTAGGCTTACTAGTTTTAGGAAACAAAGAAGATCTTAAAAAATGCACAAAAAGCGAAACTTTAGAAGACAGCGATGACGAAATAATCGATATATCAGATAAAAAAGCAGAAGACCCGAATCTTTTTCAACTCTCAGATAAGGAAGAATTTCAGCTGGTTCCTCCACATAAGGGCTTATTTGAATATGGCTTTTTTAGCATTCATAAACGTGAAACAGCAAGAGGTAAGAAAAAACCGAATGTAAAATTTAGCAAAATTGGCACGTTTGGCGAAGAACGAGAAGAGCAGCGTAAAGAAGAGAAAAAACAAGATGCAACACGGAAAAAAGCACGTGAAAAATATAAAGAAGACCTAAAAGCAAAAGCCAAGAAAGTGAATCCAGATGGTTTAGAAACCGAAGCGGCAGTTACAGAAGCAAGAGGTCTTATAAATGAAGCAAGAGATTTAGATATTATTTCAGAGACTGAAGCACGAAATAAGCATAAAGAAATTGACAAGGCTAAAAGAAAACTTGAGTTAGCTAGTTTTAGAGATGAAATTAGTTCAGCAGCACCAGAAGAATTGGGTAGCATACAAGATAGAATTATTGCTTGGACAAAAAAACATAAACCAGACTCAAGCGCAGTTGGAGAAGCATTGAAGCTTCAGTTTGAAATTGCTAAAAAGTTTCCCACCGGGAAAAACGCCAATAATCCATATGCAATCGAAGCAGCAAGACAAGTAGTCGAAAAATCAGCAGAAACGCAAGGACTCTCAAGCACTACGGTTGATGAAATTGCACGTCGAAATGTGTCATTAGTTGCTAAAAAAATTCAGGCTGCAAGTGGTTTTGGACTTATGAATAATACATATTTTTCTTCTTGGTATGGCAGACCATCTCAATTTTTCACAGATTTGCAAACACTACAGCAGTACGCTGCAATGGCTTGCTCACCACAGATGAACGTATTTGCCAATGATGTTTTTAATTTGAGTGTATCTCCATTTTCTAACTCCAGAGTAAATCCCGCCGGTCAAATGGCACCCAGTCTAGAAGGCTGTTCACAAGCACAAGAGCTCCTCAATCAAGCTTCTCAAGCACCCAGACAAGCTCAAATGACGGACAGAACTTGGCAAAACCAAATGGCACAGAGTCAACAACAACAATGGGGTTCATATCCTGGATCTTATCCTGGATCTTATCCTGGATCGTATCCTGGAGCATGGGGTGGGGCGCCATTTGTGCCTCAAAGTGCACCGTTATTTAATACGAGTCCTGCACTTGCAGGAGGGTGGCAATCACCTCAGGCATTAGCTGCTAGTGGTACACAACAACCCCTAAGTTTTTCAGCAACTGCAGCCGCATCGCCATCAACATTGGTTGGAGCTGGGGGTTACTATGGCAACCTTTGGGGCGGATTAATTTAGATACTATTCAATTTGCTTTCATAACGTTAGAGGCTTGTGGACCCTTTGGACCATCAGTTAGATCAAAATTAACTTTTTGACCTTCAACTAAAGTTTTAAACCCATCGCCCTGTATAGAACTGTAATGGACAAAAATATCGGTTTCCTGTCCATCCTCCTGAATAAAACCATATCCTTTACTATCATTGAACCATTTCACTAAACCAGTAGCCATCAAACAACCCCCTGTAAAAAAATAATCATAAACTAACTCACTAAGCATATTTTCTTTTGTCGTCAACAAAAATCTTACACTGTAGCGGTGCTATAAACAAACTCTCTCAATAAGTTTCTCATAAAACAAAATTGCCTTATCTAAATGATCCAATAAATTATATTCATTAGGAGAGCTACTTACACCAAAAGCAACGCCTGCTCCAAACGCCACAGCCTCAAATCCAGCCTGATGATAAATAGCGGCTTCTGTAAAAGAAGATTTTTTTAAAAATCCAAAAGGTAGTCCCGCTAAATCCATTGCTCCCTGACAATGCTTAATCAGATCACTTTCTAAGTTCGTAGTTAATGGGGGATAAAATTTTTCCAGCATTAATGACAAATTTAAATTTGGAAAATGTGTTGCAAGCTGATCCATTTTTTGCTGTAATAATGGCCGAAATTCTTGAATTGAAACACTAGGAAGCAATCTTAAATCAAAGTATAAATCAAGTCCATTATGTGTCTGATTCAGAGAATACAAGTTTACCGTAGAAAATGGTGGGTTAAAAGAAGTGTCATAATATTTTTCTTGATATTTTTCTGGACATTGTTCTAATTGCTTTTCTAAATCTATGAGAAAATTTTCAATATAAATCAAGCAAGAAAACAACTCTTCTGGTAAAAACTGAACTCCCCATTCCGTTGCTGAACTGACCTCCATAGCAAAAATTGATGGATCTGGTATGCGATTGGTCATTTCAAAAAAGAACTGTTTGAAATCCTCAAACTGATGAGAAGACACAAAAACTGAGGCTTGTGCAAAATCTGGTACTCGAATGGCTTTTTCACCACCTGAAAACCGTGTAAATCGAAATTCAAAACCATTTTCTTCTGCAAGCTTTAAGAGATCAAACAACTGAAAAATCGCATTCTTCCCCAATTTTGGATGTGCACTGTGTGCAATTTGACCTAAAGAAGACAGGGCAATTTGTCGATTAAAACCGCGCGCATCTTTTTTTATGAGCTGATATCTAACTGAAATTTTAAAACTACATAATGACTTGTGCTGATAAACTAGTTTGAGTTCTGTGGGTTCTCCTACTATGACAAATTTTGGATTTAATACAAGGGATTGAACCAAATATTTAACACCCAGCATTTCGAGTTCCGAGCCAGCAGTGCCAACTAGGTAAACCGGAGTTTTTAATTTTTTTTCCTTAAATTTTCTCACAGCCATTAGTTTGCAAAGAAAATCCAGTTTTGATGAGTTAGCCCCAAGGCCAAAAATTTTGCCTTCATTTATTTCGGCTTGAAGTGGCTTGCCAGCGACTTCGCTCCAGCGATTGAGAATACCAGGACTCATTGTATCCAAAGCACTGCTTAGCAATAGTCCCTTTTTTGTTTTTCGGTCCACTAAGGGATCGCCTAAGATTCCAATTAGGTTAAATTGCCTTTTAGAGACATCTTCGATCGAGTGCATTACTTGCTGAAGCTGAACTTTTAGTCCAATATCGCGCAACAAAAGAGTTAGATGATTAACAATTCCTTCATTTCCTTTTTCTGAAATGGAATCTAACTCAATGATTTTTTTATATTGCTCTAATAAATTTAACATCTTATATAGTTGATTTTAAAAACTCGCTACAGCAGTATATATATTATGCTAGGAAAACAAAAGTATTTTCATATCCTATGTCATGTACTCGTGGGTACACTTTTAATAATACATGTCAAAGGTACGGCCCTAGCTGATGAGGCTAGTTCTAAAGAAATTTTTACCAGATTAAAACAATACACTGATCTGAAACAATACGTCGAAGCAATTCAGTTTTTAAAGTCCACGGCATTCGAAAACGCTGGTAATCCATTCTTTTACTACAACTTAGGTATACTTTATCATAATAGCGGACAATCCGGTGTAGCTTTGGCTTACTTAGAAAAAGCGCATTTTTTACTCTCTAATGATTTGGAAATAAACCTGGCACTAAAAACCGCCAAAACTACATTTTCAAAACTGGTAGGTGGCAATGCAAAATTGGATCCTGCCTCAAATTGGATAGAAAAACTAACTCAGGTGCTTTCATTGGATTTTATCGTTTTTAGCTTGTGGTGCTTAGTAGTCGTTTTATTATTTTTTTTGATTCGGTGCCATATAAAACAGAGAATTCCGAAAATAGTTTTTTATCATCCTCTTACGTTTATCACCTTGTTCTGTATTGCCATGACCTTTGGAACTAAATGGTTGTGGTCAGAAGCTAAAGCAACCCAAGAAGCTATGTGTATAGAAATTCAAACCATTAAAAGTGGCCCTGGAGAAGAATACTCGGATTTAATAAAAATCGAACCTGGCATTAAGCTTAGAATTTTAAAGGAGAAAAAAAACAATTGGGTCCAAGTGCGTTTTACGGCTAACGAAATTGGCTGGATCCCCTCATCAAGCTTGTTGCTCTTCTCTCCGGGTTGATCTAAACATATAAAGTATGAAACTAATGTGGATAACTGGAAAACAAGTAATTATTTTTGCACTAGCAGTAAGTTTTTTAAATTGCTCTGGGAAAAAGATAGACGAAAATGATCCGGCATCTTTGATGAATGAAGTCGAAGAAAATATCAGAAATGATCATTATCAATTAGCTATTGATAAGCTCAGGGTGATCAAAAATAAATTTCCATACTCTAAGCAATCTATCGAAGCTCAACTCCGTATTGCTGATGTTTATTTTTTACAAGAATCGTTTTCAGAAGCAGCCATGTCTTACGAAACATTTAGAGATCTGCACCCTAAGCATGAAAAAGTTGCTTATGCAATGTTTAGGATAGGTAAGTCACACTACATGGACATTCCTTCTCATGTTTCGAGGGATCTCACACCGGCAAGTCGCGCTTTTGATGCCTACCAAGAATATTTAAGACGCTTTCCACAGGATAAAAATACAGAAGAGGCAAGAAAAAACGTATCAGAAATAAGAAAACTGCTTGCAGAGAAAGAACTGTATATAGGAAATTTTTATTTTAAACGTGACGAGTATGTAGCTGCTAAAAATAGATATCAAAAAATATTGGATTTATATCCAGACACATCGGTAGCAGAGGAAGCACAAAAAAAACTAAACAAAATAGGTGAAAAACAGAAATGAGTCTGCAATTAAAGCAAATTCAGGAACATCTTTATTTAAAACAGTTTGAACAAGCAGAAAAATTAATTTATGCATTGATACAAAAAGATGCGACCTCAGCCGATGCTTATTATTTTTTAGGTGTTCTAAATTATTTTCAAGGCAAACCATCCCAGACCTTAGAAAGCTTGAAAAAAGCATTAAAATTAAACCCCAAACACACTGATGCAGCGATTTGTTTATCTGTTTTATTAAATGACATAGGAAAGTATGACGACGCTAAAAAAGTGTTTGATCAAGCCAATCAATCTATAGTTCACAAAAGAGCAGGCGAAGATTCTGAAATTGATAAGAAATTTTCAGCCAAGCATATAGAGACCGGAGATTTGTATTTTCGTTATCGCCGTTTTGATGATGCCATAGAAGAGTATAGTAAGGCGATCTTTTTAGAGCCTTCTCGACTGGAAACTAGGATCAAAAGAGCAAAGGCCTATGCAAAAAAAGGCTTCTTAACAAGAGCCATGCAAGAATTGCACTTTTTAAAAAGCGAAAATACTAACTATATCCCGGCACGTATACAGCTTGGATTGTTGCACTATAGCCAGGGAAACATACTAGATGCTGAAATTGAGTGGGAAGCCGCTATGCACATGGACGCAGAAAACATTGAGGCTATTTCTTATTTAGAAATGGCAAAACAATCTCGCTTGAAGCCGCCTACACCGTAAAAGATAAAGCATGGAACAAAAAAAAGACCTTGCTATTGTATTAAAAACTATCCGCTACCAAGATCGGCACCAGATCATAACTGCGCTTACACAGAAAAATGGCAAAATATCAGCTTTAGCTAAAAATTCTGTCGCTTCGAGGAGATTTGGCGGGAGTTTAAATGTCTTTTGTTTAAGCGAGTGGTTATTTACTGAAAAAGCCAGCGGTGATTTTTTTTATTTAAACGAAGCAAATTTGGTACAAGATTTTTCATTGGTCTCAAAAACATATGAAAAATATGTTTCTGGTTGTTTTTTGATCGAATTATTATTAAAATTTATACCTGAAAAATTAAATGCTTATGAAATTTTTTTGCTTCACTCAGAAGCATTAGCGTTTTTAAATAAACTTTCTGATTCGATGCTGGAAAGGCAAAAATTTATATTTTTAAGCATTTACTTAATGCGTTTGTTGAAATGGCACGGGAGTGCCCCTGTTTTTCAGGATTGTTTTTCCTGTAAGAAAAAGCTTGAGGTTTTACAAGAAAGTAGTTTTATCTATTATGATATTTTCAAAACACGATGGTGTTGCACGTCTTGCTTTCAGTCTCATGAAATTTGGTTGTCACTCAGAGTTGACGTTGTAAAAGAGTTGCTAACAAGTTTGACAATACAACAATCCATAGACTTGACAGAAACTACGCCAAAAAAACATGCAGACGAGTATAGAACTATGTTTATGTTTTTATATAAATTTTTAGCGCATACGCTTCCACATACGACCACACATGGAGAAGAAATGTTTAAGAGTCTGCGTTTTCTTGATGTAAAATCCTTCGCATTATAAAATTCAATAAAACAAGAAATCCCCACCAAAGTGCAGAGGGCTTAGCAAAATATATGCTTTGTTTTTCCTATTGTCTGATTTTGTTAAAATAATCATTAAAAACAACTAGTTATATAAGTGGGGAATAATATATTTCCCACTTTACTTACTTCCCACTTTTGGCGATAATAGTACTAGGAGTTGATATGTCGAGATTATCATTATCCACCGATACAAAGATTATTAAGGTTCGTTCCGATGCAAAGGGACGCATCACTTTAGGAAAACTCGCCGATGGGATAAGCAGCTTTATGGTTTTTCCTCAGCCAGGAGGCAGTTTTCTTTTGGAACCTATGGTTGAAATACCAGCACGTGAAAAGTGGCTCTTTGAAAACAAAGGCGCTATTGAGAGTGTAAAGCGCGGCCTTACGCAGTCTGCCAAGGGAAAAGTTCGGTCACGGAGATTGTTTGCTAAATTTGTCAACGAGAAAGATGAATGATCTGAAATGCGTTTCGAACTCAAATTCACGCTGGAAGCAGATATAAATCTACGAATACTAGAAAGTAATAAGGGACTTGAAAAGCGTCTGAATGCAGTTCGTAAGGCGCTAGGATATCTAGAAACAAATCCTCGTCACCCCGGCCTGAATACCCATAAATATTCTTCTCTCATAGGAGGAAATAATGAGGAAGTGTTTGAGGCTTATGCTGAAAATAAAACTTCAGCGGCCTATCGTATCTTCTGGCATTATGGCCCAGGCAAAAACGCAATCACAATTATTGCCATTACGCCTCACCAGTAGAAATCTTTACCAAAATCCAAGAACCTTAGCAAGGTATATGCTTTGTTTTTCTTATTAGAAAAGGGATGTGTGATCTCACCTGGGATCAGGAAGAAACATTTAAGAGTCTGCGTTTTCTTGATGTAAAATCCACTCTGCCACAGCCAACAGCGAATTTCCTATAAACGGTACTTGCTCCGACACCAGTTCTTTTTCGGTTTTTTTGCCATCTCCTGTGCGAACCAAAAGAGCAGCCTTGCAACCAGCCGCCAGGCCCATCTGTATATCTGAAAGTTTATCACCAATCATATAAGATTTTTTTAAGCAGATATTATATGTTTTAGCTGCTTTTAAAATATTTTTTGTCTTTGGTTTTCTGCACTCGCAGTTATCTTCTGGTGTGTGGAAACAGAGAAAAAAATCATCCAATTTGACTCCATATGATTTTAAGTGTTCATGGAGTTTGTCATGAATAGATGGCAGCATAGATTTTTTTACAAATTTTCTTCCAACACCAGATTGATTTGAAAGCACAATAAGTAAGAATCCAGCTTTTTTTAGTTTTGCTAAACTTTCCCCTACTGTTGGGAGTAGAATCATTTGATCAGGATGGCTCAAATAACCTGGATCTTCGTTAAGTGTTCCATCGCGATCCAAAAAAACTGCTTTCTTAGATGTCACATTTTGTTGCTCCCACTTCCACGCACTTTCAATGATTTGTTCTATTTTTATATATTTTGGAGAAAAACTAAGTTCTTTTTTTGCAAGTGCTGAATCTGAAACTAAGCGCGGTGGGTCTCCTGGCCTACGCTCCTTTATGACCGAAGATATTTTTTTACCAATAACTTTTTCAGCAGCACATAAAACTTCTTTAACACTAAAACCATTTTCACTGCCTAAATTATATGCAAAAAACCGCCCGATTGGAGATTTATCCTGTAGTAGCTTTAACATAGCTGATTCATGGGTCTGAGCCAAATCAGTGACGTGAATATAGTCTCTAATACAGGTGCCATCATGAGTTGAATAATCATCTCCATAAATTTCGACTTTTTGATTTTTCATGGCTGCTTTGAGAATATTAGGTATGAGATGGGTTTCGACTATATGGCATTCGCCAACTCGGTTTTTGGGTTCGGCACCTGAAGCATTAAAATAACGAAGTGCCACAGATTTTAGTCCATGAGTTTTTGCATAGCTTGCTAGCATATCCTCAACTTGCAGTTTTGTTTCTCCGTATGGATTGATAGGTTTTTTAGGCAAGCTTTCATTTATTTTTTGTGTTTTGTCATTTGAGTCAAACTGCGGTGTTCCAAAAATAGCGCAAGTAGAAGAGAAAATAAAATTTTTAACACCACATTTGAGCAAAGTTTCTAACAGGTTTTTTGTTTGTATTACATTATTTTCAAAATATTTTTGTGGGTTTTTCACACTTTCGCTAACCAGACAGCTTGCGGCAAAGTGCATGGCACAGTCGAAAGACTGTGAGCCAAGTAGTGCACTAACTGCTTTTTGGTCACCAGCTTTAGCTAATGTAAAGCCTTCGCTTAAAACGTGTTCTCTATGACCTGTTGACAGATCATCCAGGACCCACACATAGTGCCCTTGATCTCTGAGCCAGGCACATGCGGCACTGCCTACGTAACCAGCTCCACCTATTACTAAGATTTTGATTTTTTTCGACATTTGTATTGCTAAATATAACATAAAACTTGTCTTGACCAACATAGTAAATTAAGGCTAAAACCTTCTTATTCAAGGAGATTAAATATGAGATATCTAGTGGTTTTATTTATGTTTATAGGAACTGTAGCTGTTGCAGATACCATTCAGTTTAAGATTGTACCTGAAACATCGTCTTATGATTTAGAAAGACGAGTCAGACAACTCGAATACGCCGTGCAAGAGCTCCAAATGAGGGTCTTTAATTTGCAAATGAGCGCAGGCAAAAAGCCAACACCAGTTCCTGAACCAAAAAATTTTGTTTGTGAGATCAAAGCTTTTTCACAAGTTTATCGAGAGTTTGGTTCCACCATGGAAGAAGCAAAAGAAAAAGCAAGACAGGCATGCGTACAAAAACATCACGCTATGCATTGTGATGTAGATGCTGCAAAGTGTAATCCTAATAAATAGGTTTTAATAAAAAATAGAGTTTATATTAACGGGTATAAAAATTATTAAATGAACCACATTCTGCGTCTAAGGCCATACATTAGGCCATATCTTAGGCTGATCGTTGCAAGTACTCTGCTTGCGATCCCGCTTTCGGCTTTGCGTGCTAGCCCAGTTGCTTTGGTGAAATATATTGGCGACAATTTGTTTGTAAGCAAGGACCACCAGAAATTGCTATTACTACCGTTACTTTTTATAGCAATTTATTTATTAAACTTTGTTGTGCGCTTCTTTCATTTTTATCTTTTGAGGATTGTAGTAGCGCGTGTAAATCAAAAAATTAAAAACGATCTTTTTGAACACCTTATGGGATTGTCAGCAGATCATTTTACAAAGCAAAGCGTAGGAACATTGATTTCTCGTGTTGGTAATGACCCTCAATATATTGATACAGGGTTATCTTGTTTGAACACTATCATACGAGAACCAATTACTTTTTTGGTTTTGCTGATAAGTGCTTTTTATCTAAATTGGAAGTTAACCCTGCTCATTGGATTTATTATACCGTTTTTGGCTCTGGTTTTTTCAGCTACTGGGAGAAATTTAAAACGTTACATTCAAAACATGTCAGAAGAAACTGCAAAACTTTACTCTACATTGCAAGAGAGTTTTACAGGGATCAGAATTATAAATGCATTTGGCCTTGAAAAATATATGAGGAAAAAATTTCGCGAAAAATCAGAAAACTACACTCAATTTCTCTTAAAAACAGCTATGTTAGAAGAAGCAGCCCACCCCATGGTTGAACTTATTGCGGCTTTTGCAATAGCTGGTGTCGTATATTACGGCGGTAGAGAAGTTGTTTATGGCCGTATGACATCTTCTGAATTGTTAGCTTTTTTTACTGCTTTTTTTCTTATGGTTAATCCATTAAGAATGTTAAATGACGTTAACATCAAACTAAACACTGTTAGCGCCGCATGCAAAAGAATTTTCGAAGTATTTGATTGGAGATCTAACTTGCAAGAAGCATCAGAGCCACTTCATACTTCAGCGTTTACAAAAGAAATTTGTTTCAAAAATGTCTGCTTTGCGTATCCAGACATGCCTGAAAAAAATGTTTTAAATAATATTAATCTTAAAATAACCAAAGGTAAAAAAGTGGATATAATATGTGAAAGCGGGGCTGGAAAAAGTTCGCTTGTGCATCTGATCCCAAGGATTTTTGATGTTACTGGAGGCAGCATATTTTTTGATGGATGTGATATTAGAAATTTTTCATTGGATGGTCTAAGAAAACTAATAGCTGTTGTGAGTCAAGATGTGTTTTTATTTAATGACACGATTTCAGAAAATATTCGTTGTGGGAGGTTTTCTGCTACTACTGAAGAAATAAAAGATGCAGCTAAAAAAGCTCATGCTTTGGATTTTATTGAGTCTTTATCTCAAAGTTTTGATACCGTAATCGGTGATCGAGGGCAAAAACTTTCTGGAGGGGAAAGACAGCGTATTGCTATTGCGAGGGCTTTTTTACGAAATGCGCCTATTTTAATTTTAGACGAAGCTACTTCGAATTTAGACTCAGCTTCTGAAAGAGAAGTCCAAAACGCTATCGAAGCTCTAATGGAAGATAAAACAACCCTGATTATTGCACACCGTTTATCTACCATAAAAAACGTAGATCATATTTTTGTACTAAGCGATGGTGAAATTATCGAAGCAGGTAATCATGATGAGCTTTTAAAAAACCACGGCGAATATGCTAGATTTTATTATGTCTAGACAAAATCTGTTTATATAGTGTGGCTATTTTTTCAGTTTGTGTGTGTAGGTTAAAGTTGATATCGACATTTTTTAGAGCATTGCTCGTAAGTTTGTTACATAATTCTTTGTCTTCTAATAGTTTAAAAACACATGCAGCCATTTCTTTGGCATTTCCAGGAGAAAATAAAAGTCCTGTTTTCCCGTTATCAACTATTTCTAAAACCCCTCCAGCAGCGGAGCACACAACTGGAACTTCGCACGCCATGGCTTCGATAATAACTCTACCAAAAGGTTCTGGGCGAATTGAGGCATGCACTAAAACATCAAGTCCATTTATAATTTCATTAGTCTCCTTTTGAAAACCTAATAAATGTATTCGATCTTTTAATTTTAGATTTTGAATTTCTTCTTTTATTACTTCCTTGAAGCCTTTTTCACTAAAAGTGTCATAAATTTCATCCCCTATAATTAGAAAATGTGCTTCAGAACCATTGTCAATCATTTTTTTTGCCATTCTTATAAATTCTATTTGGCCTTTCCATTTAGCTAAAGCACCTAAAATGCCCACCAATGGAGTACTTTGTGGTAAACATAACTTCTGATGTAAAAGCAGATTTCGTTTTTTTTTAAAATAATTTAAATCCAATCCATTATAAATTACAGAAACCGAAAGCCCAGAGTTTAGAAATGTATTTGCAGTAGCATGTGAATTTGCAATAATGTGAATTTTGTTACTTGCTAAGTGTTTTAGAACAAATAACAATGGTCCTTTTTTAAGGATATCTCTTACATGCCATAAAACAGGAATACCCAGATCTTTCAAAAACAAACCACTTATGAGATGACATTTAATAGCATTAGAATGTATCAGGTCTGGTTTTTCGTTATTTAAAAGCGTTTTTAGTTCTTTGATGTAGCGACGTAGAGGTTTTAAACTTAGTAGAAGTTGTATGAGTGATCTAAGTTTTCTGTTTCGACTTAGCTCTAGTATTTCTTTTGGCATTTCTATGACATGATGCCGCACACCTATTTGACGTAGCGCGTCCATTAGGTGGCCTTCTTTTTTAGGTAACAACACGAAGGGGCGACACCATAAGTCTTCTCTTTGTGTTAGTTTTCCAACTAATTCCAAAAGACTTCGTTCAGCACCACCTAAATGTGTTGAAATAGAATAAAAACAAATTTTTTTCATTTTATTATTTATTATATATTCATTAAAATAATAGTGAGAAGTTATTTAGATAAAAGACTAATATGATCTAATATAGGAACTAGAAATTATGCCAAATATTTACATAAGATATATTGCAGCGTTTCAGATTGTCAGTTTTACCCTTTTTAATACTCAGGTTTTAGCTGCTGGAGGAGTAACTTTGGATGTCAATAAGGACGCAAAAGAGGCCACGGGACATACGGAATACTTTAATGCTAATAGAGAAAAAAGAATGATGATTAAAATTTCGTTACTCTCTGGAGTACCCAGACCGGGCATTCATCACATTCCAGATAATACCAATCTTGTAGATATGCTTTCATTGGCAGGTGGGATTTCCCCAACTGCACAGGCAGACAATATCATCCTCCTTCGCTCTACTGGAGGCAAGCCTCAATCGATGACATTTGATTTGGAGGATCTACTAAAGTCAGAAAAAAGCAAAATCCCGGTTTTAGCAGAAAATGATGTAATTTATGCACCAGAAAAAACCAATCTAAGAGGAGATATAACAATTAATATCGCCTTTTATACACTAATTTTAGGCGCTATTTCTGCTACTATTGGATTTATAGCTTTAGTTAAAAAGTAACTAGATTCTGCTGAAAAAGGTTCATCTACTTCGTTAGATTTCCTCAAAAAATCCTCACA
>JACRAO010000141.1 GCA_016213345.1 Bdellovibrio sp.
ATCACATCCTTGTTGTGCTATCCATTGAGCTTGATTTTTGGGCCATGATCTTACAATCATTTCTTGCGCCATAACGTCTGCGGATAGTTTTATTTGTAAGGCTATCCTCGAATTAGGTTCTATATCTACCATAAGCTCAGCACTTGTCATACGTATGTCTTTATTGAGGTCTTCTATTTTATTTAATGTTTTATGTAAATTAATGGCAGTTTTTTCGACACAGCGATCCAATCTTAGCTGTGTTTCTACAAGATGCCTTTCTCTGCGTAAAAGACCCAAAGTGCCAAATAGCATCAATGCAAATGCAGTATAGCAAATACATAGAGGAATATTCAGAAAACCATGCCTATTTAGTGTTGGCATCATAAACGGCTTTCTAATTTCCTTAAGTGGACTTTTTCTTTTATATTGCCACATTGTGTTTCTCCAAATAACTCCCTTGAGGTTTGGGAAAAAGTAATTGGCACTCTCGAGTAAACATTTTTTTCTCCAATAAGTTTTGCGTGTGTGGATTCGAAAGCATAGTAAATACATTGAAATTTATTCCATGCTTTTTTGCAGAAGTAAAATGTGCCAAATAATAAGGGCAACAAAAGCATCGTGCTTATAGCAAATTCTAATAGTGTTTGCCCAGTTTTAAATACAAATTTTCGGTTTAGCTTCATCGGTTGCCAATGCTCACGTCTTTCTCAATATGGTCTCTGGCAACAGTTAGTTTACTTTCCACGGTTGTGCCAATAGATCTCACTATCGTAATGCTAGCTACGGCGATTAGTAGAAGTAAAATAATGTATTCAGTTAACCCCTGGCCTTTTGTATTATTTAATAAAATCATAATTTCTCCTTTTTAAGGCTTCTCAGTGTGAGAGTCCTATTTCTTGCAATTCTTATGAAATTTTCATGCCAACAATTATGCTTATATGGCAAGACCAAGCGTCCGATTTTTATGCTAAGCGTCCAAAAAGCGGACCTTTCACCAGACTTTCAATTGACACGATAATGCGTGGCAGATAGGATCAACATATTAAGGCGATTGATATGACTGAAAAGCCAAAATTTTATATTTACGCTCGGCAAGAGATGAAAATTGTTATTTTTCTCAGTATTGCGGTTATCTTTTTTGCTTTTACTTTAGGTGTTCACCTGGGAAAGCGTATTTCTCCAAAAGGGACGTTCAGTTCTCCCAAAGATCCCACTGCGGTCAAGGCGTTGTCTGATGTCACTCCTGATCGAAATGAAATCATAGAGCAAACACAAGGAGTATCTGAGACTTCAGAAGAGGAAGTCCATCAAGCACTTCAGGAAGAAATAAAAGAAACCGGTTTGCGTTTAGAAAAATCAAGACAAGTAGATCTTCCAGCCAAGGTATCTATTAAGAAAATGCAACACACTTATACATTACAAATAGGTTCTTTCCCTGATCAAAAAACTGCCAACGAAAAACTTGATCAGCTAAAAAATAGCGGCATATCTCCTGTGTTAAAAGAAGTTAATTTAAAAGGAAAAGGCAAATGGTATCGCCTTTATATTGGCGAATTTACATCTGCTGATAAAGCTAAGGAAGCAGGGCTTGAATACAAATCAAAAAAAATAATAGAAAACTTTGTGGTGGCAAACTTAGAAAAGTAAAATGAGTTCTAAACAAGAAATTCAGAAAATCAATAAACCTTGGGGGCACGAATTGATTTGGGCCAAAACTAAAGATTATGTTGGGAAAATATTGCATATCAACAAAGGCCATAAACTGTCGTTGCAGTATCATAAAATCAAAGAAGAAACGATTTATCTATATTCTGGAAAAATGACTTTTGTATTTGAGAACGAAAAAGGAGAGCTTGAGGGAGTCAATCTTCAAGCTGGTGAAGCACATCACATTTCTCCAGGCAGAAAGCATCGTATGATAGCTATTGAAGATTGTGAAATTTTTGAGGTTTCTACTCCGCACTTGGATGATGTTGTTAGACTAGAAGACGGTTATGGTAGAACGTGCTCCAGAGAAATATAATTTTAGAGAGCTGATAAAATGATTTTTCCTGATTTGTATCTAGTTGTGATGGCTGGAGGTAGTGGTACTCGATTTTGGCCAAAAAGCACTTCGAGAAAGCCAAAACAGTTTCTTTCATTTGAAAAAGATAAAAAAGAAACACTTTTTGTTAAAACACTAAAGAGATTTGTTTCGATAGTTCCACAAGAAAATCAGCTCGTAATAACTACTGAAAAATTAATGGCACAAGTTTGTTACCAAGCTCAATGTGTGAAACTCTTAGTTGAACCACAGGGCAGGAACACAGCGCCTTGTATTTTTTGGGCTGCTAAAGAAGTTCAAAAGCTAAATCCTAATGGGGTTATATTAGTGGTGCCATCGGATCATATGGTGTTGGATTTAGACGCATTTCAAAAAACAATCTTAAAAGCTTGTGAGTGGGCGCGTAAAAATGATGATTTAATTACTTTGGGTGTAAAACCAACTGGACCGGAAACAGGCTATGGCTATCTAAAGTTAGGAAAAAATATTACAGAATCTTGTCAACTAGTTGAGGCCTTTGTTGAGAAGCCAAATCTCAAAACAGCAAAAGAGTTTTTAAAATCTGGAAATTATTTATGGAATGGCGGAATGTTTGTTTGGCGAGTGGATGTTATTTTAAGTGCCTTTCAACAGTTTATGCCAGAAATGGAAAAAGCTTGGGTACAAGCACACGGAAATGTAGAGAAAGCGTATCCAAACATGGTGGCCATATCGATTGATTATGGCATTATGGAAAAAGCAAAAAATGTGGTTACATTTACACTGGATTGTGGGTGGGATGACCTAGGCAGTTGGGTTTCAGTAGAAAGCCTGGCTGAGACACTGAGTGTGGGAGAAAATTCAGTTTTGTCGGGTCAAATAATATCTATGGCATCTAAGGGCAATATTATTGACGTTCCAAAAAAACTTGTAGCTCTTTTGGGAGTTTCGGATCTTATTATTGCAGATTATGGCGGAGTTCTTCTCGTTGCACATAAAAGTCAAGCTCAAGACATAAAACGTCTTGTAGAGGAGACAAAAAAAACACATCCTGAGTTGGTGTAGTCAGCAGAATCTGACTACTCATACCTCAAAGCTTCTATAGGATTCAGAAGTGAAGCTTTTTTTGCCGGGTAAATACCAAAAATAATGCCAATGCTCACAGAAAAACTAAAAGCTAAGACAATAGAAAAAACCGAGATCGAAGTTGCCCAACCTGTTATCGTCGTTAAAACAAAAGTAATAATACTTCCTAAAACAATTCCCAAAACCCCTCCAAAAATACTGATAACTAAAGCTTCGACAATAAATTGAGTCAGAATATCGCTGCGTCTAGCTCCAATGGCTTTTCTTAAACCTATCTCCTTTGTTCTTTCAGATACTGA
>JACRAO010000138.1 GCA_016213345.1 Bdellovibrio sp.
CAGACGAAAAAAGTTCTAAGCCACCCAGAGAAATACCAGTAGGTGAAAAATCGCAAGATTTATCACATGTAATCGAGCAAGTCGATAATCTTGTTTCCGAAATGACGAGTCTTACTAATAATATAAAAGAAGCAATTAATCCTCAAGAACTTAGACAGACAATGCAACAGCTCAATAAAACTTTAGAGAATGCTTCTAAAACTTTTTCGCCTGAAGGAGGATTAAATACTACAGCTAGGAGAACTTTAGCAAAGTTAGAAGATGCTATTGAACAATTAAGGGATCAGTTGACTAGGATTAATAAAGGCGAAGGTTCAGTCGGGAAGATTCTCAATGATCCTTCATATGCAGATGAGCTCAAAGAAGCAATTCGTAGTATAAATCGACTTTTATCAAAGGTTGGAGGTGTTAAATTTATAGTCGACGTTGGCGCAGAGCGAATTAATGCTTACAGTGGTTCACGTGGCTGGTGCAAGATGGGAGTATGGCCCAAACCGGATCGATATTATTTATTGGGTGCTTCGATTGATCCTAGAGGAAAACGAACTGTAACTAACACAACAACTGCGACTTCAACAAATGGTGCTGCTGTTTCTACCACCGAAAAAACTGAAACGGTTATTGAACAAAGCGGGATTTTATTTACTGCAATGATTGGTAAAGTTTTTCATCGCAGGCTTGATTTATCAATTGGTCTTTTACATAGCGATGGAGCCTTGGCGTTTGCCTTGTGGTTAGGTCCTACAGAAAAAGAGCAAATGCTTGTTCTAAAAAGCGATGTTTTTTCAGGGGGATCAGGTACTGGTATTGATGCTAGAGTAAATTTAATGCTTCGTCCACTGCATGGATCACCAATATTTTCGAGTTTATATCTTTTGGGTGGATTAGATTCTATTAAAAAAAATAATGGCAGTTTGGTATATTCGTTTGGTGCTGGTTTGACCTTTGATGATGATGATATCAAGCTATTATTTGCACTGAGATAGGTTATATGCAGTATCAAAAATTATGC
>JACRAO010000142.1 GCA_016213345.1 Bdellovibrio sp.
TCCTTTACTGAAGTAGTAATGGTTTTTCCGATGAGCTGAGTCATTGCCAAGCGTTCAAATGGTTGAGATTCCTTTGCCATGGTTCCAATGGATTTATTAATATTCTGGAGTTGTTCAACAGAAGCATACTGTGCCAACTCACTTGCAAATTGCTCGGCTTTAAATGGCTGTGTTGGATCTTGATTTTTCATTTGAGTAACCATGATACGCAAGAAATCATCTTTACCTAAAGTTTTTTTTATCTCTCTTGGTTTTTCTGGCTTAGCTCCGTATTGTTCTTGAATTTTTTTCCACACTTCGCCATATTTTGGATCAGTAGATGGAGTTTTTTCATCTTTCTGAAATGAAGCGACATCGGGTGATATATTTTGATCTACAATATTTGTTTTAATTCCAGTTAACATTAATAATACCTCATGCTCTTACGTCAATTCTGTGAGTTCCTGTATTTTGTGTTCTTTGATTGTTTGAATAATTTTGCTTATTTACAGGCAAAATACCTACCATTTCATTTTCACTATAGTCATCACTATATTTGTGTCTTTTGCCATCTAAAGTGTCTTCTAATGTATTATCTGAATTCGTATGCCACGCGTAACTTAAGGTAGAATTGAAATCATCTCTAACTTCTTTCGCAGGAACACTATTATGTTGTGTAACACCAAAATCAACTCTTGCTAAGTTGAGCTCATGTTCTTTGAGACTTTCTTTTAGATGCTCGATACTTTCTTCTAAAATTTTTCTTGCTTCTTCATTCGAAGCCTTTACTTTAAGATGTACATTGCGGCCAAAAGTTCCAACTTGTAAATGTAGTTCTCCCAAATGATCTGGTTTTAATCGTATAGAAATCTCTCCACCGCCGTTAGTGCTCAGTCTTTTTATTTCCTGGCTCATCCCCAATAGACTTTCTCTGGTTAATCGCTCTTTAGCCATTGCTCCAGGTACGACGTGCCCGTTAATTTCTTTTGGAAGTATTTTCACTGCATTTTCGCCTTGCTGTTCGTTTGGTGATATGAAGTTAATTTGTCCATCTTGAAAGTTCTGAAAACCTTTTAGATTTTTTAAAGTTTTTGGATTATGTATTTGATTATCTAATGGAGATAGAGATATCTCCCGCGCTACTAATATTTCGTTTTCTTGTGAGTCATGGGCATCTGAAGTAGCGGGATCGATCTTATTATTAGCTTTTGAAATCAAATTTAGCATAGGGGTTCTTTTTAGGAGAGTGTTTTTTGTGGCATTTAGGGTATTTACAAATTCTTCTCCAGTTAATGGTGCAATTTGTGGAGCTACTTGAGGTTGCATTGCTATTTGAGTTGTAATTTGAGCTGGCATTTGTGGGCCTGGCTGAGTTGCCACATGCGTTGGCATTTGAGACGTCATTTGAGTTGGATAATTGCTAATTTTTTCAATATATTCAGTATTTACAAGCCTAGATATATCTTCCATATCTGGTTTATCAGAAATAGTATGTGTTCTTTGTGTTTTAATATTTTCTAAATTTTTATTTAAATAAGACAATATTTGAACTGCATCTTCAAGACCCATGCCTTCTAATTGTGTAGTTGGTAGTCTGTCATTTTGTTCTGAAGGTATGAAGTTTATTGATTTGTCGCCATTTACTTGTACCGGCACTTGTTTTACCTGTTCTAAAATATTTGGTTTTGAGTTAAAAAGTGGTTTCAGCTCAGGGTTATATTCTTCATTTCCTTCGAATACCCATTCTTTACTCCATGGTTTTAGGCCCATGAGGTTTGGATTTTTATATAATGCTAGTTCTACTTTATGTAAAGCGGGATCAAGTTCTGCTGTTTGGCTTTGAGGTTCTTCTCCCGTTTTTAATATTTGATTATTACTCTGCGGCAAAATCTGAGATCCAGCCAAAGCTAACTCAAAGGTATCGGCATTAGTGTTTTCTGCGCTAGATTTTTTTGAGTTCTGTTTTTGGTTGGTTTTCTGTAGCTTCGCTTGGGGCGTTACTGCTAGTTGGAGTATTTCCATGATTTTCTTCACCTCCTTTCTGTGCTTGTATACGAGCTTTTATGATTCCCATCATATGCTCCGTAAGTTTAGAAGAATATTCGGGCTCCATAATGTTTAAAATCTTTGCCAATTTCTGAGTAGATATTTTATTCATGGCTACTACTGCTAAATATTCATCCACAGTTTGCAATAATTTTGTGGCTGATTTTGGATTCATAGTTTCAATAGTTTCGACTAATTTAGCAATTTTCTCTTCATTGCCTTGTTTATTAAATACTTGTGATTTTGTAATTTCATCTCGAAGTGTTTTAATTTTTACAAATTCTTGTTCAAAGGCTTTTTTAGCAGCCACCAGTTCTGTTTCTTTTACAGCCAAATCTTTTTCTTTTTGCACCAAGTCTCTTTCTTTTTTCTTCAAATCTTTTAGAGCTATTGGATCTACAAGGCATTGAACGTCTGTTTCTTCCTCATCTGTATAATCAGAGGCACTTTGCACAACTTCGTCTTTTATGTTTGATTTTGTGTCTGATTTTGCGTCTATTTTGTCTTGAGATTTATTTTCTTCAGCCGAAACAATCAAACCACCAACTATAATGCATATAACTGCGGAAATTAATATGCTGCTTTTGGTTTTCATGATCCAATGTGCCATGTTTTTTCTCTTTCGGGGTTGTATTTGGTTACATAGATTTCTTCTGATTTTTTTTGGTCATATTTGCTTTTTTGTTTTTTATATTCTGTTAATTCTTTTTCTTTTAAAATTTCCATCATCTTTGTTTGTTTTCTAGTATGTAAATAATCTAAAATAGTTTTCTCTAGTTTTTTAGCTGCTTTTCTTATTGATACATCGGCAAACTGAATACGAAGTTTTGTACCTACAATAAACCGATCTAGCACATGATATGTAGTAGAATTTACCATCTGAGTGTTTAAGCTCTCTCTTTTGTTCA
>JACRAO010000143.1 GCA_016213345.1 Bdellovibrio sp.
AATTGATAAAAATAAATGCGACCATTGCAAAACATGTGCTACACATTGTCCTGCCAAATGCATAGAAATTGGGGAAACTCAAAAAATAGATTACAAAAAATGTATCCGTTGTTTTTGTTGCAGCGAACTTTGTCCTCGCGACGCAATTGAAGTAAAAAAGGGTAACCTGCTTTTTGTCTTCGACATCGCAGAAGCAGTTCTTAGAAGGCTCAAAATCTAATTTGACTTGGCGCGGCAAAAGTGCTAGTAACTTACTATTGTTAATAGCAATTAGGGTTTTAGGAAATGGAGGTTATAATGAAATTTCTATTGATTTTATCATTAATTTTAACACTCTCTCTGACTTCTTTTGCTCAAATAAATATTGAGCAAAGGGTTCAGGATGTAATAGCCAGCAACGAGACAATAAATAATGTAGAGCAATGGGAGTCAAGCGGAAATACACCTGCAGATTTATTTTCTGAACTTAGAAACCAAATCACTACACCAGAACTTACGCAGGAACTCTGCCAAACGCTTAGCCAATTAGAGGCTGACAAGCTTGCTCTTTTCGAGCACGAAATCCAGAGAGAAATAAACACGCCGTTTCTTCCTTGCAAAAAAGAATTTTTAGACAGAATAAAAAATTATTTTGATAGAACAACGCAAAACTATCAGCAAGTTTTTCAACAGACCCTGCCAAAACGCTGGGCACAAAATATTAACGAAGGGCGCGGAAAGAGCTTAGAATCCGACGAGTCATTGCCAATTCCTCCAACACTAACCGAAACCCCAAAATTAAAGTCCGCTGTTAAATATTTAAGCGCTGAAAATCCCGGAGAATCATGGATTGTGAACGCGGGTTTATCGCAGTTTGAGTTCGCCTTTACATTTGATGACGGTCCAAACCCTGAAAGAACACCGGAGATGGTTAAACTATTCCAAGATGCCGGCATCAAAGCAACTTTTTTTGAAATTGGGAATTCGGCAAATAGCAATCCCGATGTAACAAAACTAGTTTCAGAGGCAGGATTTCCAGTTGGTTCACATACAATGAGCCATCCGGATCTAAGAAAATTATCGTATGAAAAAGCTACGGCGGAAATTCAGGACGCACATGATTTAATTACAAACATAATAGGTTTAGACATCCCATTTTTCAGATTTCCATATGGTGCATCAACGCCTGCACTTAAAAATTTTGTTGAAAAAGAAAATAAATGGGTAAATTTCTTCTGGTCAATTGACACACTTGATTGGAAATTACGCGATCCCGCAACACTTCTAACTTATGTAAAAAATGAGATCAATTCTAAGAAAAAAGGTGTAATTCTTTTCCACGACATTCACAGGCAGACACTTGCTGTTATGCCGGACGTCCTAAAAGAATTATACAGCTTAAATGCAACCGTTGTCGCACTTCTTCCGAAATCATGGGAACCAACACCGCAGTAAGTACGAGGTACGGAGTACCGAGTACGGAGTGCTGAAAACACAAAAGTCTCAACAGAACAAGCTCATAAGCGTTCAGTTCTCTGTTTAAATATAAGGTTGAAGCAAGCCTAAAGTATTTATTACAAAATGTCGTGGTTTTAAGATTATTTGCAAAACCTCTTTAGCTCACCAGTTCGGCATTTGATTCGTAAAAATCTTATCAATTCTAAGTAATTAGATTTCTCCTCTCTACCCGATCTCTAATTACAAGAATTGATCAAGATTTTTACTCTCAAATAGCCTCACGGTAAAGTCCCAAAGGGA
>JACRAO010000145.1 GCA_016213345.1 Bdellovibrio sp.
AGAGGTTGAAAGATTGAAAGCAAACCGTCTCCCCTCCAAATACACAAAAAGGTTAGATTGTGCGTGAGATGAGAGCGCAGAAACAGCTAAGTCATTTTCAACATACTCAATCCCAAATGAGCCTTTATTCCCTAGGATTACTTTAGTGGGCTTTGTGGGAAAACTAATGATGGTTCCTTTGGGTGAAATTTTAACGGTTGCGACGACATTATTATTTAATCGCAGTAATTTGATATTTTTTGCATGAATTAATCTTGTACAAAAGATTCCAATGACTAATCCAAAAATAATCAAAGCAAGAAAATTAAGATCAGCTTCTTCCCTGTTTTTCATTTTAGTTGCCCTTTCTTTGGAGAGATGGTGTTTATGAGAACAAGTCCATTAGGTGATATTTTAATTATTGCTCCCACATTATTGTTGAGTCGCAATAATTCAATATTGCTTGAGTACTCCTCACGTCCACAAAGTATTCCAAACAAGAGCGCAAGCAAAAGCAAAGTAATAAAATTAAGATTAGATTCTCCTCTATTGGTCATTTTAGTTCCTCTTTCTTTGGGGATGTGGCGTTTGTAAGTAAAAGCCCATAGGGATTTCCATCTGTTCTTGAGCTAGTTGCGAGATTTAAAACGAGCGGAAAATTAAATGCAGACCTAATTTGTCCAACAGAGATCATGCGGTCTGTTTCAACTTTCACAATTGCTCCATCTATTTTAACAGAATTGACAATCACTTTTTGGCTCATGTTTCGATTCGAAAATTCCTTTTGTTCTTGCTGACGAAACTTCTCTTCTTCGAAAGACAAATATCCTGGCTTTACTTCAGCATCAGAATCAAATCGCAGTGAAACCGCTTCTTTGACAAAAGACTCAACTTCTTGAGGGGAGTGTTGAGCACTAGCAGTTGAAGCCGCTTTCACTGCTTTTGAAAAACAAGCCCTTTCAATGACAAGAGGTGCTTTGAGCGCTAATTTTGATGCAGTCAATACTAAGACAAATACACATAGAGTTAAAAACCCAATTGCCACTTTTAGAGTCAGATTTTGGGCTACGGTATCAGCCCTGGCAGTTGTGAATCGCATAAAGACACTCCTTTTTTTTATTCGTTACTTTTTAGTTCCAGTTTGATTAGGATTTTTTGACTTTTCTTTTTCCTTCTCAAGTTTGGATTTCATCCAACCGGGTGGCTCAGTAGAAGGCGGAACCTTGCTATGCCAAGCGGGTGGTTTTAGATTTGGTTGAGGTTTCTTTTTTTGAGTTTGATCAGTAAATAATCGGCTTTTCATTTTACCAGCCGATTGAGATATAAAACTTGATGCTGCCTCTGCTCCATTATAGGCATTTTTTGAGTGAGCGTAGGTATTTCCGACCTTTGATTTTGCTGCTTGTGCAAATTTAAATGGGGCAGCCATCGTAGCACCAGCCACCATGCCTCCAGCCACTCCTGCTAAAGCTGTAAGTCCCCCGTTTGTTAACGCATGAACGACCAATGGAGTAAGTAAGACTGAGCCCGCCAGCATCAGATTAAAAAATATCGCAGTCACAAAATTAATATTATGACTAGGGTCGTTGATTTTCCCTAAAGCAGAGCTCCATAAAAGAGTGGCGAGTACTGACCACACAAGCTTCCAGCAGCTAATTTCAATCAAAGACCTATAGAGAGACTTGGTGGCAGACGAAGTGGCTGGCAGTACATATAAAGCAATGAGGAGCGGCGAAAAAACATAAAGTAAAGTCCAACTAAAAAGTAAAAAAGCATCAACTGCGTGCACTGAGATATAAAGTAAGAAAAATGTAATAAACGAAATTATGATCATGATCGTATCTTTGACAGACACCCAAGAAGCAGAAAACTGCCCCATTTTTTCAGCCATCTTTGAAAGTACTAGGTGAAATTGATTGAGATCACCTAGTTTTTTTGAAAACGAATCTACTACTTCTGCCAAAGTATTGCTAATTTCCGGATAGGTTTCTAAAAGAAAAATAGCAATAAACACTCTCCCAATAAAAACACTAAAAGAAGGCATCCCACCCAGGGGCCATTTGAAATACTCTAAAAATATTCCCAATAAGAAAAAAACAGTGATCAAGGAATAAAATAGAGAGTGAAAAATCTGGTGAATTTGTTTTGCTTGATCTGCAAGCCAACTCATGTCTGCCATAGTTTAAAACCTCGGTATTTGAAAACTGGTTTGATCATCCTTCATTGCGTTTGAAAGTGTTTTTGATTCATCTAAAAACTGCCTGGTTTCTTCTTTGTCTTTACGGTTTTGAATGGCAATTGCTTGTGCTTGAAGTTTGAGACTAGTTGCTTGAGTTCTTAAGTTTTGATTAAGCACATGCAGCATCACTCCTAGGGTTTCTGATGTCAATTTTTGAGCTCCGCCTGGAGAAACACTGTGGCTTGAGCTTTTGACTCTCTCCCCAATTTGATCAATTTCCTTTGTGTACTCATAAAGTGAGTTGTTAAACGTAACAGCTTCTGCCACACTGCGATCTGCATCTTCTTCTACTTGTGAATTTTTGGATGCAGTCACAGATCCGTAAATGCTTTTAAGTTTCGAAAGTGCATCTTGAGCTTTTGTCCAGTCTGAATAAAGTCCTGGACTTGCTCTTCCATTCAATGTTTCAAGCAAATTGAGAGAGTCATTAATCCCTTTGTTAATGGTTTCTATTAGCTCCAGATTTTTTTTACCAGTATCAATTATTTTGCTAAGAGCGCTCAATTGTTCAATAGCGTTTACTAAAATTTTCCCAAGCACAATAACATCGGCGCCGAACATATCGGCGTCAACTTTGCCTGGAAGTGAGGCTATTAGAAAAACTAAAATTCCAACTTTAATTTTTTTCAAAATCATATGGTATCTCCCTCTCTTGTTTGAAAAGACTGCGAAGCAGTCACGCCACGTGGGTAAAGTTCGGAAAGTGCGTTTAAAGCTTCTAAATTTGTTTTTTCAGGATTCTCTTTTAAATAATTTTCAATGACTGTTAAATCTCTGGGATCAGTTGTTGCGATCCAGTACTCGAGTGCGGTTGACTCAACTGCAACAACGCACTTATTAGCTTCCGCCATCAAGAAAGCTTCTGAATAAAGACCCCGCTCTTGGTGAAGCGAGGAAATAAGACCCATTTCATTGTCATTCAACTGTAGAACTTCTTTGAGGCGAGCTTGATCAGCTCCCCTTTGCATCAAAATCCATTTGATTGACGAATTAGAAAGTATGGCTCCTGAGACTTTACTCTTTGCAAAATCATCCATATTTTGAGAAATCGCAATGACGCTTGCGTAGTATTTTCTAAAGGTACGAAATACTTCAGCAATGAAAGTGGCTCCCGCGTCATTTTCTAGCAACTTCCAGCACTCATCAAAGACTAAGACTTTTTTAACACTTCGATCTTTTTGAACCTCTCTCCAAACATAATCTGTGATGATGAAAAGACAAACTGACTGAAGGTCTGAAACACTCTCAAGCCCCTTAAGATCAAATGAGACTAGAGATTTAGAAAGAGAAAGATTGGTGGGCCTATCTACAAACCTACCAAAGGGGGAGTCTCCGCACCAGGGAGTTAAAATCCTGCCAAACCGTTTCATTATTGTGTCAGGATGGTTTAAGAGAATTTCTCTTAAGTGAGAAAGCCTAGGAGAGTTATTTTTTTCATAAACTTGAGAAATAGCATCTTCCATCTCAGCTCTTTCAAGCCGTGGCAGGCGAGACTCACCCTCTTCCTTGGTCATGATTTCAACTAGACTCACTAAGAATTTAATTTTTTCATTAGAGGGGCCTACTTCACCCGTTGGCAAATCAAACGGATTGATTGAAATATCTGATGTGATCCCAAGTGGAATGTATTGCCCTGCAAGATGATCACATAGTTTTTTATAGGACCCACCAATATCCACAATAAAAACTTTTGGATTTTCTTTTAAAAGCTGTAAAAGAAGAATATTGGTAAAAAAACTTTTTCCACTTCCAGATCCACCGCTTACGATATGGTTATAATTGGTAAGATCTGGAGAAAACGGATCAAAGCTCACCAAACTTCCATGCCTTGAGCGCAAAAGAATACTTGGCACTGCGTGTCCGCTCCAGGGTCCGTAAAGAGGTAAAAAATCAGCCAAGTTTGAAGTCTTAATCCGCTTCATTCTTTCTTTAGCTCTTGCATTTGGGATTGAAAATTCTGAAAAAATATCAAAAGCAGCTAAACTTTCTTCCATGCCTTCAGCTCCTGAGAGCGACCTGACTTTGCTTAGAGTCTGAGAGACTTGATTTTCTAATTCTTCTTGAGACTTAGCTCTCAAAAGAACATTAAGGGAACTGTGAAAAATTTTCTCTCCCTGGGCAATCATTTGCTCAAGTAAAGTTTCTAAGTCTTGAAATTTTGTTTCACTTTCTATGTCAGAAACTCCAACGTGTTTTCCCCTAGCCATTGAGTAAGCAAGCCTTCTTTGGGTTTGAAGTTTTGATAACTCTTCTTGTTGGTCTGGGACGTGAAGGGTTAAAAATAGTTTTGAATCAAATGGGAGATCTCGAAGATCTCCTGCCATTGCTGAAAAAGTCTGCTCTGGCAATATTTTAAGTGAAACGACTCGGTAATGCATGTCAGAGAGTGAAAATCCTTTTTCATCAATCAAAATATCAGTAAATAAGAGAGAGGATCTAATTTCCTCTGGATCATAAGATCCTCTTGATATTTTTCGAGTAGGATTCCACTGGGAGTATAAAATATCCATGATTTCATCAGAGTTTAAGGGTTTAACCACTAGCCCTAAAGATGTGAGAGACTGAGTGAGATCTATTCGAAGACGCTCGAGCATTGTTAATTCTCGTTCTAATTCTTTTTCTGCTATTTCAGGGAAGGCTTTAGGTTTAGAAAAAAGACTTGGTTTATTTAAAAGTGGCTTAGCCATTGGGCGTCTTAGAAAAATCTTAAGTCCATGCTTTGGGAGAAACCCTTGTGCATCTAAGTGACGTAGTTTTTCTGCGCGTACACGGGTCAATTCCGTTACCACTTTTTGATTTGAAGTGTGAGCTAGCTTTTCGTGTTTGGAGATGACTTCTTCGTTTCCTGAAGTGATTTCTTGAATAAACTGGAGATCTATTTTAATTGGGAGACCATTTAAGAACTGGCAGATTTTTTCAGATAACTGGTTGACTCGTTCATTATCCCAACAAGAGACATCTATTGGGGTCGCCTGTAACCCCATCCCCTGGGAGCCATCTTGAAATATAATCGTGTCGCCCTCAAATCCCCAGACTTGAAGTTGATCAGCTAAGCTTGTTGTCATAATATTCCTTTCGTATTTATTGGCTTATTTTTTTGCCTTAGTTTTACATTAAGTGTTGGAGGGGCTTTCCAGATCGAAGGCTCAGGAAAAGCACTCAGTATTCCAGGTTTAATTTGAAATCTTAGATAGTGGATCAGGTAATTATCTGGTTTCCCTTTTTTCCCAAATCTTAAAACTAAAGCCAAAGTTAACGAAGGAAGCCAGACTAAGAAAAATTTTAAATTTGTTTGTCCAAAGACAAAATTAAGAACTGAAAGGAGTAAAAAAATAGCCAGTACGTCTGGCAATTCAAAACCAAAAATATGGAGCTTTTTATCAAGACATTGACTTACAGAAGTCTGTTTAAGGGTCATATTTTCGCCTCTTAAGATTTAAGTTTTTAGAAAATTAATTTCGTTTTTATAAAAAGGATGGGAAAGCAAAAGAAATAACTTCCCCATCCTTGCCCGCATTTTCTTTTGTCTGGCTTAGCTAATTTACAAGACCACGAATAAATGCCACAATGCTTGGGGCACCAAACCCGATAGCGGAACCAAAAACCGCTAAAATAAGATGCGATCTTGCATTAGGGGATCCCATGACAAAAGAAAACCCTGCCATCACTAGTCCCAAAATGGCAGCTAAGGGTAAAATTGTAGAAATTAACTTTGTTTGAACCGCAGAGAGAGTGGATTCAACACTACAAAATCCAAACTGTGGCAATAAGACAACTACCCCAAGTAATAAAGCGTAGACAAAATATTTTTTGTAACGCATTTTTTATTCCTCACTTTCTATTTTGACTGGAGGGGATGGGAAAAGATTCATATAGATGCGTGAGCTAAGTAAATAGAACCGAAGTTCTAGGTGTGATTTTAGATCAGATCGAATCCTGCCAAATCCAACATCCCCGCTGAACCGGATAGAATCCTTATTTTTGCTGCACTTTGCAAAAATCGTATAATTTGATGGAGAATCATTTTTAACTAAATAGTACTGCTGATATGGAAACATCATGAGCTTAAGAGCGTAATTGTTACAGCCGCTATACTGAATTGCGATTCCAACATTTTTTAGATACTTAATTTCTGATCCTTCTGTTTTTCCTGTGATTAGACCATAACCCACTTTGTTAAGAGAGGTGCCCATCGTTTTACTTCCTTTTTCTGTTTCTAAATTTTATTGCAAATTCA
>JACRAO010000144.1 GCA_016213345.1 Bdellovibrio sp.
TAGTATCTCAAAAATGGGGCCGTAGCTCAACTGGTAGAGCGCGAGCTTTGCAAGCTCGAGGTCGGGCGTTCGATCCGCCTCGGCTCCAAATGAGATAACACACTTAAATCATTGGTAAAATTTGGTTTTCTAAATTTGTTAGAATCACAAAAAGCAGCCTCTTTTACTCTTTGAGTAGCATTAGGGTAGCACAAAATGGTGGGTTCGACAGATGTTGTCGCAACTTTCTGTAAATTTACAGAGCTCTCTAAATCTCTCTTTATTAAAGGCTTAGCATCACATGTGCTGTCATTCTTGGTTATTAAATCTAATTGCTGCTGCAAAAGCTGGATCATTGCCATTACCGTTTGTACATCCAATTTTTCAAAAATATTTTTACTGTCGTAATACTTTTTACTATTTTGCAAATATAAAGATTTGTCAAATCTAAAATCGTCTTGTACCTTAAGATCACCATCTAAAAGATGTGTATAAACTTTTGCTGTCAAACTTACGTCTGAATGTCCTAGAATCATCGATACTTTTTTTAACCCCCAGCCAGCTCTAATTTTATTGCTCCCATAGCTATGTCTTAAACAATGAAGATCAACGCGCTTTTTAATATCAATCCTTTTTGCCGCTCTCTGAAACGGTTTAATAAGCACATGAGGATAGGGTCTTTTTCCGTTTGATTGTGTAAAAACATATTCTGACTTTCTTGTAAGTAAATTTATGGCTGCCCCAGCCTCTGACTCAAGAGGAATAGTCCTACTTTTGCCAGTCTTAGATTTCCGGACATGAATAAAACCTGACTTTTCATCAATATCAGACCATTTAATATCTAGAGCCTCATTGCGACGCATGCCGGTATAAACTAAAAATTTTACATACGGGTATGCAAGCTCACTTGGAGATTTCTTTAACTCCGCTAAGATTTCATTTATTTCCGCAGGCGTTAAAAAATTAATATCTCTTGTCGGCGCTTGAGTCGAAAAACGTTTTTTAAAATCCTTTATCTGACGAGGAAGATTAACCCCGGCAGGATCAAGCTCTATGTATAAATCACCAAGCAAACACAACTTAAAATGATATTTTTGAATTGTAGAGTGAGATAAATTGTACTTGTTTTTAAGATCAAGGTAAAATGCATAAATCTTATCAACAGACAAATCTGAAAAATGCAAGTTACCAAGATGTTTTTTTATATAGCCATTTAATTGAATTTTTAGACTTTTCTGCCATTGTTCACCTGCAGATAAAAATCGTGGGCTTTTAAAAAACAATTGGATAAGATCAGACACTTTTGCTGCGGGTTTAAAGCTAATAGAAGACATTGGATTAATGCCTTGAATTATTTTTTGACGCAGCTTAGCCTCCATAAGCAGTGCTTCTGTTTTATTTTTGCCTAATGGTTCGAAAAGACTTGACTTTGGCTGGGGGACTTGGATTCGAACCAAGATACGCAGAGTCAGAGTCTGCGGTCCTACCGTTAGACGATCCCCCAATGCTTAAAGCTGCTCAACCTTCTTTAATCTTGCCTCTACCACATCCCAAGGTAAAAGTGCTACTAAATCAAAAAGCCCGGCACTTACTAACCGCCCAGTAACACAAAGCCTTACTGGTTTAGCCAGCTCAGAAAGCTTAACTCCATGATTTTCACAAATCTGTCGAAACACTTGATCTACCATGCCATGATCACACTCTGCCTCCAATAAACTCGGTGTATTGCCCCAAACTGCTTCTTTTGCCACTCTTGTAAAATTTTTTGCACTCACTATCTTTAATGCCAACTGCTCCCTTAAATCCTTAACTGCTACTTGAATGACTTTTTTTAAATTCTCACTCCAATCTAACAATGTGGCATCCACTTCTACCGCATCTGGAGTGCACAAGGGTACCATTTGCTCTGCGATTTCTTTTACCTGTTTAACCTTTGGTTGCATCAATGTCACCAATTTTTCTGCAATTACTGTCTGCAAACAATCCAGTTTTGCTGGTGCTCTAAAATAATCACTAAAATCATCAAAAATAATTTTACATAATCTTTGAGGACTAGTCCTTCTTAAATGATCACCATTTAGCCATAAAAGCTTTTCACCATTAAACACGCCAGAGCTTTTTTGAACTTTGTCGAAAGAAAAAAAATCAACCATTTCTTTTGTAGAAAAAACTTCTTGATCACCATGACTCCAACCAAGACGCACTAAAAAATTAAGTAAAGCTTCAGGCAAAAACCCTTCTGAATGATACCAGTTAACCGATACTGCTCCATGCCTTTTTGATAGTTTCTTTTTATCCTGGCCCAAAATCATCGGAAGATGTGCAAACTTTGGAACTTGATATCTGAAAAACTCATACAAATGTATTTGTTTAGGTGTGTTATTAATATGATCATCTCCTCGTATTACATGTGTAATCTTGCTTTCTACGTCATCCACTACGCATGATAAGTTATACGTTGGTGCACCATTTGAACGAATCAAAACAAAATCATCCAAATCTTGATTTTCAAATTTAATATGACCTCTAATTAAATCACGAAATTCAACACTCCCCTGCAATGGCAGTTTTGCTCGAAGCACGGTAGCATGTCCACCCTGATCAGGACTTTTATTTAAATCTCTACAATGACGGTCATATTGTGGCTTCTTGCCACTAGCCTTTGCACGCTCACGCATCTGTTCAACATCTGACTCTGAGCAATCGCAATAATATGCAAATCCATGCTCCACAAGTGATTGTGCTTTTTCTTGATAAAACTTTAATCTCTTACTTTGAAAAATTATTTCTTCATCCCACGCTAAACCTAACCACTCTAAAGATCTAAAAATATCTCGTGTAAAATTTTCTTCTGAGCGCTCTAAGTCTGTATCTTCGATTCTTAATAAAAATTTTCCATTTTCATGTTTTGCATACAGCCAATTAAAGAGCGCGGTTCTTACTCCACCAATATGTAAAAAACCTGTTGGCGAAGGAGCAAAGCGAACACGGACTTGTACAGTAGACATAGATAGTAAAACCTCTAATAATACTTTGTAGCATTTTATGTTTAGTATTTTTACTTTTTTAAAAAAAGATAAAAATACTAAGAATTTTCTCCATAATGCATTAAATACTACTTTTGTCTGAGATTGCAATAGATTTAAAATCTAAATATCTGTTAAATATCAAGTAGTTAACACCATAATAGATCAACACTGTTGATTGGCTTTCTGGTTTATGATAACTAAAGGTTAAATCAGTTCACTTAAAGGGTGGGCTTTATGCCCACTTTTTTTTTGTTAAAATTTGGCATCTTGGAAATAACGTATAAGAGTAACATATGGATGACATATAAACTGATACAGGGATGAGTGTAGATAAAAACTAATGAAAAAAAACAAATGGATAATGTAAAAACAAAACAAGATATTGAACACCAATTAGCTGAGCTTTTGAGGCCGTCTCTTGAACCATTAGGCTACGAAATCATTCATCTAGAAGCTTTTACGCAACGTGAAAAAATACTGAGAATTTTTATCGATCACCCACAAAAGCGATCAATTGGCATCGAAGATTGTGCTTTAGTATCACGAACGCTAGATTCCATATTAGAAAAACTCCAAGAGACAAAAACACTTTTTCGGAGCTCCTACTCGCTTGAGGTCTCTTCGCCAGGGTTAAACCGCCCATTAAAAAAAACCAAGGACTTTGAAAGATTTTTAGAACAAAAAGTTCGTATCGAAGCCTTGCGCAATCTAACTGCAGATGAGCTTGAAAACTCAGAATATCAACAAACAACACAAAAAATCTTTTTTGGTACTTTAAAAGAAGTTTATCCAGAGAAAATTGTTCTTGCATTACCTGAAAAAAGATCAAAATCAAAAAAAACAGAAGTAACTAATTTTAGAGTGTGTATTCCGTTTTCATTCATAAAAAAAGCAAATCTTGAACCAGAGTGGCCCTTACACACAAAGGAACATAAAGAAAGTGAGTAGAATAGTATGAATGCAACAGAACTTTCCAGAGTTATCGAATCGATAGGGAAAGACCGTGGTATTAAAAAAGAAATTATTATTAGCGCCGTAGAACAAGCCATACTAATGGCAGCTCAAAAAAAATATGGCCAATATGCTGTCTTAGAAGCACATTACAATGCTGACACTTGTGACATTGATTTATATCAGTTCAAGAAAGTGGTCGAAAGCGAACCAGAAATGCTAGAAGAATCAGAAGAAATTCTTTTAGAAGAAGCTAAGAAGCTAGATCCTGAAGCTGTAATTGGCGACGAAATTGGCATTAAAGTCGAAGCTCCTGAGTTTGGCCGGATTGATGCTCAAAATGCAAAACAAGTTATTTTTCAAAAAGTTAGAGATGCAGAAAGAGAAATAGTTTATAACGATTACGTCCATCGAAAAGGGGAAATCATTACAGGAATTGCCAGACGCATAGAACGAGGCAACCTCGTAATTGATCTCGGAAAAACAGATGCTTTATTACCACGAACAGAAATTATTCCTGGTGAACAATTTCGTCCAGGTGATCGCGTACAAGCTTACCTCATAGACGTACGCGAAAGTACAAGAGGCCCTCAGCTCTATCTCAGCCGTACCTCATCAAAGTATTTGATGAAACTATTTGAAGTTGAGGTTCCAGAAATTAGAGACCATATTATTGAAATTAAAGCCTGTGCCAGAGAAGCAGGAGTACGCTCAAAAATATCTGTTTATACAAAAGATAAAGACATTGATCCAGTTGGAGCATGCGTTGGTATGAAAGGTATTAGGGTTCAAAATATTATCCAGGAACTAAAAGGAGAAAAAATAGATATTATTTCATGGTCAGATAATCCTGTAATGTTTGTTAGAGCTGCACTTTCTCCAGCCGAGATATCTTCGATTAAGGTTGATGAAAGAAACAGAACAATGGAAATTATGGTCGAAGACGAACAGCTCTCGTTAGCAATTGGCAAAAAAGGTCAAAATGTAAGACTTGCAGCACAATTGACAGGCTGGAGATTGGATATTATTTCAAAATCTAAATTACAAAAGAAAACGCAAGACGCTGTCTTTAATTTGCAACACATGGAAGGAATGAATGAAACTTTAGCTCAAGCAATTTTTCAAACTGGTTTTCTAAATGTAAAACAAGTTGCAGAAGCCCCGATTGAAGAACTACAAAAAATTGCTGGTTTCGAATCACTAGAAGCTGCTGAGTCCTTAAAAACTAGAGCGAATCTTGTCATCGAAAAATCAGGTGAGTTACTTGCGGCACCTACCATGACCGATGATGGCAAGGGGTCTTTTTCTGCCTCGCCAGTAAAAGACGCAAAAGCTTTAGCTGAAGTACGACTTAAAGAAATGATCAAAGAAGCCGACCAGAAAAAAGCTGAAGCTGATGCTAAGACCAGCGAGGATATTAAATAAATGGAGATGCATGAAGTGACTGAACAAAACTTTAAAAAAGTTTATGAACTTGCAAAAGATTTAGGACTGGATTCTATTTCTCTTTTAGACAAGCTAGGCTCACTCAATATTAAAGTAAAAAGCCATATGAGTGATCTCACCGAAGAGCAAGTAAAGATTATACGAAACTCTTTTGGGAAAAAAGAAAGTGCCAAAAAAGCTGCTCCACCTAAAATAAAGAAGAAAAGTGCAAGCATTAGTGCAGACACTAATGGAACTGAAGCGGAACCAGAAAAGAAGTCTTCTTCAACGATTATAAGAAGACGTGCAAAAGTTGAACAACCAAAAACAGAACTAACACCTGAAACAACAGAAGCACCACCAGAAATCACACAAACAACAATCGCCGAATCTGTGACACAAACTGAACACATAGAGCCGATTTTGACTTCTACTGACACTCCTGCCCCGTCACCTATTGTTGAAACAACAACTCCAGCA
>JACRAO010000013.1 GCA_016213345.1 Bdellovibrio sp.
ATTGTAAAAGGCAAGATCAAAGAAAATCTAAAAAAATATGTCACTCACGGTGAGATGATTGGCAAAAAGGGTAAAGACTGGGTGAGTATTCCGATTCCTCAAATTGAGATTCCTCATTTCAGGTTTGGAGATCGAGACAAAGGCGGAGTTGGGCAAGGCGAAGGTAAGCCAGGTGATCCAATTGGTGGAGACCCTCAAGAGGGTGAAGGTTGGGGAGCGGGAAATTTGCCAGGAGAGCATATTTTAGAAGTTGATCTAAGCTTACAAGAACTTGCTGAGATTTTAGGTGAGGAGCTGGAACTTCCTAAAATAGAACCTCGTGGACAAAGGACTGTGAGGGCTAAAACTGAAAAATATAAAAGTATAGCACTGCAAGGTCCTCATTCGCTTAGGCATTTTAAAAGAACATTTCGTGAAACTTTGAGGCGGCAAATATCACTTGGTATTTATGATCCTGATAATCCCATCATTATTCCTATTCGTAGGGACATGCGTTTTCGTTCATGGAAGACAGATGTTAGGTATGAAAATAGTGCTGTTATTATTTACATGATGGATGTTTCAGGTTCTATGGGAGATGAGCAAAAAGAAATTGTTAGAACCGAAGCGTTTTGGATAGATACTTGGTTAAGAAGTCAATACAAAGGGATAGAGACTCGATATATTATTCACGATGCTACGGCAAGAGAGGTTGATGAAGAGACATTTTTTCGCACACGAGAATCCGGAGGTACACTGATTAGTTCTGCCTATAAGCTTTGTGAAAAAATTATTGATACGGATTATGCTAGTGATTGGAATATTTACCCGTTTCATTTTTCAGATGGAGACAATTGGTCTGGCGAAGATACCAGGCTCTGTGTAGAGATTTTAGAACAAAACCTGCTCTCAGTGTGTAATGTCTTTTGTTACGGGCAAGTGGAGTCTCGTTATGGTTCTGGACAGTTTTATAAAGATTTGCGAGAACATTTCGGACCAGAACACGAATTTGTAATTTTATCAAAGGTTGAAAACAAAGAAGGCATATTGCAATCAATCAAAGATTTTTTAGGCAAAGGTAAGTAAAATGTCTAGTGATTTTTATGAAACAGCACTGACTCCTGAATTAGAAAATATTAGGCAAGAGATAGAGGGTTATGCCAGAAATTATGGCTTGGATTTTTTTGATACTATTTTTGAGATGATAGATTATGACCAGATTAATTCTCTGGCTGCTTATGGAGGATTTCCGGTGCGCTATCCCCATTGGCGTTTTGGGATGGACTATGATCAGTATTCAAAAGGATATACATGGGGATTGCAAAAAATTTATGAGATGGTGATTAACACAGACCCTGCTTATGCATATTTAATGAAAGCCAATAGTTTGGTAGATCAGAAAACAGTAATTGCTCATGTTTATGCACATGTGGATTTTTTTAAAAATAACTATTGGTTTTCAAAAACCAATCGCAAAATGTTAGATATCATGGCCAATCATGCTGTCAAAATGAGAAAGTATATGGACAGGTATGGCCAGGAAAAAGTCGAAAATTTTATTGATCGCTGTTTGACAATTGAGACTCAAATTGACCCTTATTTGCCATTTCAGACCCAAAAAAGACCATTAAAAGACGAATATGACGAAGAGACTACTAAAGTTCCAGGAAAGCTAAAAACGCAGCGTCAGTACATGGACTCGTTTATTAATCCACCTTCTTTTATGGCAGAGCAGAAAAAGAAATTAGAAGAAGACGAAAAAAAGTCAAAGAAAAATCCACCAGAGCCAGTAAATGATTTCTTTACATTTTTAATTGATAACGCTCCTCTCGAAGAGTGGGAGCAAGAAATTTTAGCTATGGTTCGTGAGGAAGCTTATTATTTTGCACCTCAGGTGCAGACGAAGATTATGAATGAAGGGTGGGCGACGTATTGGCATTCGAAAATCATGACTGAAAAAGCTCTTAAAGATTCTGAGCTTATTGATTTTGCAGATCATCATGCTGGGACGATGGCTGTTAGGCCTGGACAACTTAATCCTTATAAGGTGGGAGTGGAGTTACTAAGGGATATAGAAGATCGTTGGAATCGTGGAAAGTTTGGAAAATCATATGACGATTGTGACGACATGGTAGCTAAGGCTAATTGGAATAGTAAGCTTGGGTTAGGGAGAGATAAAATATTTGAAGTCAGAAAAGTTTGCAATGATGTTACGTTTATTGATGAGTATTTAACTGAGGAGTTTGTTGAACGGTTTCAGCTTTATACGTTTGTATTTAACCGAAGGACAAACCAGTATGAGATTGCAGATAGAGATTTTAGGAGAGTGAAGGAGAAGCTTTTATTTCAGCTCACGCATCGTGGACAGCCATTTATTTATATAGTGGATGGCAATTATCTTAATAAGGGAGAACTTTTACTTTGGCATAAGCACCAGGGATTGGATTTAGATGTGGTGTGGGCCAAGGAAACAATGAAGGCTCTAAGTGAGATTTGGAAAAGACCAGTTAATGTCGAAACCGAAGTAGACGGTCAGAAAAAGATTTTTACTTTTCAAGGCGAGGAGTTTGTTGAGAAGTTTGTGTAATTAAATCTAGTCCTGCTTTACGTTGGTGTGTCGCTTTGTGAAAAAATAAAAAAATATCTCAGCTAAAATACTTATACCCAAGACTAGTAGCATGTTTTTTGTAAAAACCGCCACGCATGTGGCCAAGATTAATTTGATTTTACCATGTTTTGTTTCCCAGGTTGGGCGTGCCAAATTTAGATGAAAAATTCCAGTTGCTATGAGTAAAGTGGCAGTAAACGGTAATGGATAATTTAATAACCATTGGCCGTTTTTGAAATAAATAAATGCTAAAAGTAATAAAAAAACTCCCATTATTAAATTTGAAATAAAATGATTTGCACCGCCTCTATAATGTGCAGTAACTCCCCCTGAACCGTGACAAAATGGCAATCCTCCTATAAGTGCGCTTATGATATTTCCGAAACCAATAGAATAGAGAAGATTTTTAATTTCTACGCGATGTTTTATCTTGCCGTAATATCTATTTACAACATCTTTAGTTCCGATCACTGAGTTTGCTAAAGTTAGTGCTATTTGAGGTAAAACTAACAGTAAAATTACGTCTATTCTCGGTAATGAGTTAGTGGCTTTTGTGTTATTTAGTGTATGAAAAGTCGGGTCTGACCAGAACATAGTCCAGAGCATTCCGAGGCTTGCGCATAATCCTAAGAATGGAAATTTCAAAATTTGAGTTAAAAATACTAATGTGACAGAAATAAAGAAAATAAGTAATTCATTAGAAAATTCTTGAGTAAAAAATCCATAGTGAAGCCAAGTGATGGTTTTAGCAAATTGTAATCCTTGAGTAATTAAAATCACTCCTAAAGCAACTTGAATACAATGTATTAAGCTTTGTGGTATTTTTTTTGCTAATTCATTTGTTTTAAAAACTGTGAGAAAAATGCAAAAACATCCCAATATGCAGCCGCTTACTCGAACTTCGATTTGACTTGCGCCTATGGAAAGGGCAGCTATGGCAATTGCCTTAAGCGGTTGTACGCTCATCGGAACTTTAAAAAACAATCCACTCCCAATATATAAAACCGCTGAACTCAATAGCAATAGTGTGCCAGAAAAATTTGAAACGCTTGAAAGAGTTGCTAAAAGTGGGAACAAAATAGCACCATCAGAAAAGGCGCCTGTGAAATTTCTAAAAAAAAAGAACGTTTTATTCTTTATGCAATCGATCAAAGCAATTTAATATGCACGAGATGCAATCGTATAGCAAGCTTGTTCTGTAGGAATAGTCTTCATGCCCCAGTTTGTCCCAGGGTATCCACCGTATGGGTGTCTGAATTCTATAGCTACAATATAATCAATCCGGTGTTCGTAAACATAATCTAAACATTGTTGATAGATAGAATCAAAACCATACCCTAAAAAATTAAAGCTTCTCTTTGTCCAACTGGGTGCCGGCGGATATGGTGTCGGATATGGTGGATATGGAGGTGGCCAGCTCCCATGGTGATAAAACACGAATGCTCCAGAGACTGTAACTTGGCCACCACCCGGAAATGGTGGAGGGGGCAATTCAGAGGCCTGATTGATATAGTTTGCAATTACAAGATTGACTTTGTCTTCTAAGGAGACTTTGGGGTTTTCACTAAATACCTTGTTTTTAAAATCGTAGCTAAAGGCTTGATGAAGGGTAAAACGAAACCAGTTTATATTTTTTTCAGCTAGAGTTCCTTGGCTTGTGTCCCGAATGGCCCACACAGCAAGCTCAGTAATTTTACTGATTTTGCTCCCGTCAAACCTGTGAGGAATCAGAAGTTGAGATAATTCCTGATAAATCTGACTGTACCCTGGTATTTCACCACCAGTATTGTGATCTGCAAAGCAGATTGAACACAAAAAAATACTCACTATCATTATTGATTTTATAAATTTCATAGAACCCCCCAAGGGTCTGTCCATGAATAAACTAGACACCAGGCATCTCATATTTGGGCACCTTTGAATTCGCCTCAATCGAAAAACGCTCACCATAGGCCGTGCTATGCCTCGCATTTTTCTCAATCGGCTCATCCAAATCTGCACCAAAT
>JACRAO010000146.1 GCA_016213345.1 Bdellovibrio sp.
ACTGACTGAATGGATTTCACGATTGCACAAGCAGCTTTGTCAAATTGCAAAGGCACACGATTTGCAAAACGTAAGACCTGAACCAGGGTTTCTTGATCCGTCCTCTTTTCTTTCAAACGGGCCACTGCTACTTCGACTTGTACAGGTTTGAAATCACAAATGGACGGCTTGCGCGTTACTACAGAAAAAAAATCGACATCACCTAATCGTCTAATACTTTTTGAAAGCGTAGCTTCACCAATTGACAAAACAGATCGTGTAGAAGGCGCCATGAGTTTTAGGTTTTGCAATGCAATAAAAACCTGTTTAAATTCTTCTTCGCCTGCTGAATCTACTGATTTTTCCAAGATCGATTTTTTTAAACCTGCCGTAACAAGTTCTTTCAAAGTGCCATCATTAACTCTGGAGAAACCTTTTTTTAACCACGAAGAAACACTAGTGCGTCCAAAAAGGTGAGAGTGTGCAATAAACTCTCCCAATTTCATAGTATGAGGATGCGGTGTTGTAGCTTGCGGAATTTCAGGCACGGTGTGGCTAACTCGATCTATGGTCTGAGACTCTAAATCTGGAAGTTTGTAGTGTATGGTTAAATGGGGATTAACTAAAGCAGTTCCCATCAGATAATTGACTAGTCCTGCTTCGCCATTTAGTTGGATACGCCCGTCAATCAGAAATTCGACACTTGTACCATGGGGACGATCCCAATCCACCATAGTTTCCTTATCTTTAAAAACGCCCTTATTGTGTTTAATGTCTACTTCGACAATGCCACGTATGGCTTTGCGCATTTTTTCAGTTTTAGTAATTACTTTTGCTCCTGTTGCAGAAGTCAACTGTGCCCAAGTAGTAACAGCAGAAATACCAATACCTTGCTGTCCCCTGGAACAACGCCCACGGCCAAACTTAGACGAAGCCAGGTACTCACCATAGACTTTTGGGACATCTTCAGTATCTATGCCTGGGCCATTATCTTCGACACGAATTCTAATTTGATCTGAGTTCTTATTAGAACCAGATCCTACTTTTTCGATTAAAACTGAAACTTCTGGTAAAATCCCTCCCTCTTCGCACGCATCTAACGAATTATCTACAGCTTCTTTCAGTGTTGTGAGCACTGCTTTGATCTGTGACGAAAAGCCTACTTGTTGCAGGTTTTTTGAAAAATACTCTGCCGTACTACTTGTTGTAATCTTTTCCATTTTTTTTGACATAGGTTTAATGATTATTATTAAAGGAGTTATGCTTTCAAATCAATTTAAATATTTACTAGTGCGTGATTATTACTAATCTAACTTGATTATTACTAAAATGATAATAAGCTGTCCTATTAGGGGGAATACAATCATGAAATTTCAAAATGTTTTAAGGCCTTATATTGCGTGCTGCATATTTAGTCTTTTTTTGTTTTCATTGCCACTTAAGGCATTAGAAACTCAAAAAATCTTAGACTTAGCTCCTGGAAACTGGGGCAATCTTCACTATCACGACAACACACTTTATGTATCAGAAATGTCTCAAAATTTAATTTATGCAATTAGAAATGGCTCAGTAAAAAAAATTATTCTTTCAGACAATAATAACAACCAAGCTCCTGATCAAATGATAGGCCATAAAAACAACCTATTTGTTGCAACCACTAGCAGTATGTATCTTACAGTTATTAACACTACGCAACTAAAAATAAGCACCGAGCTATTATTACGCCCAGAGCTAATTGGTCCATCTGCGTTAGCGAAAGATGGTGATTCGCTTTATATATCAGATGTAGGGACTCAAAGAATTTTAAATTTCAATTTTTCTTCTTTTACAAAAGACAGACTTATTTATTCAAGACCTGGTCCCGTTGCCATGGCTGTTTCAGAAGAAAAAATTTTTTTAATATCTTCTGACAGTATTTTTAATCCGTTCCTGAGATCAATTAGAGTTTTAACAGCCGACAAGGGTCTAGAACTTTTGCATTATATCCCGCAAGATCATGGTGAAGTAGGATACTATACAGCAATTCACAAGGGCGAGGACGGGAAAGTTTATGTTTTAGCCGCTGAAGATCATTTGTGTGTTGTGTTTGATCCAAAAAATTTAGAAGTCATAAAGAAAATCCCACTCAAATTACATCACCCGATAGCACTCACGAGCATGAATGGATTACTATATGTTTTAGATTATGGACCTCACAGTAATGAAATCTATGACACAAATGGACAAATTAATCTCAAGTATAAACCTGGATTAGAAATTATAAAACTAGCACCGGAGTTTTCACTAAATGAGAGCACCTGGCTTGATCTTTTTGAAGCATCTAATGGTCAAATTGTGTTGCCCACTCACTTAGTCAATAATGGCAAAGATCAAATTTTTATTCGTTCTCTAAATTTTTCAGAACCTAATGCACTTTTATCTCAAATAATTTATAAAGCACAAATTTAAGGTTTACTGCTCAACAAGCTCCACCCTGCGATTCTTACTACGTCCCTCTTCTGTTTTGTTGGCAGTCACTGGTGATAGTGGACCAATGCCATCTGCCCCTAATCTAGCAGCATTAACTGAATATTAAGCTATAAATTTACATCACTACTTTGGCCTGATTTTTTAGCTAAGTACTCTCTTCCTTTGCCAACTTCAATATTAATGGGCGCGCCACTCTTACACAAAGGGCACTGAGATTCTTCCCATACGTCAAGTTTAATATTAAATAAAGAAAAAATTTCAGTGACATCGCCAACTTCCTTGTGACTAACTCCTCCACGATTACAAAGTGCTCCAAGACCGATTATTTTTCCGCCAATACTGTGTACTGCTTCTACTACTTTTTTTACAGAACCTCCTGTGTTTAAGACATCTTCGACAACTAAAACATTTCTACCACTAACAATCTTGTCATATCCCCTTTTAATAACAAAACCAACACCTTGGTCTAGTTTTTCTGCATAAACACCAAACACCTCCTTGTGCCTCATTTGTGACAAGTGATAAGCAACCCATTGAGATAAAATAACCCCACCAATGACTGGAGCAATCACCACTTCGATTTCTTTATTTGAAAAATGTTCTGCAATTTTTTTACATAAATTTGATGTTAATTCTGTATGTGGATAAATTGCATCTTTGTTAACGTATGCACTTCCATGTTTTCCTGATGTGTAGATAATATGACTATCTACAATAATAGCACCAACTGAAGATAATAATTTTAAGTTATCACCCTGTGATTCCATAGAATATTAATAGCATCACTATATTATACTTAGCAAGGATTATAACCATACTGCACTGTATGCAGTTTCTGTTACCGTTACAGATAATCCTAAAATTTCGAATTATTTAGGAGTAAAAACTTCTAAAAATTTCAAAGTTTTCATCCTATAAAAATCACGATCCAGCGACCATATTTGCGATCCATGTTCTGCTACAATTGCTCCAATTAGGAGATCCACTGCAGCAAATCTCTGACCAGCAACTGCAGCTTTTTCAATCCATTTTTCAACAGTACTCCAAGTAAGATCTTTGGGATAATATCTTGGCAAAGCTGACAACACACGACGCAATCGCCCAAGATCTGTGTTTGTTGCGCCGGAAAGCAGTTCAATCCATACTGGCATAGCAAGGGCTACACATCCTTGATCTAGTAAATTTCTCAGATGGTTTACCAAACTAGTATCTTTACCTTTAAAAAAATCAATCCAAACAGAGGTATCAATAAAAATCATTTACGTTTACTCTTACGACGTCTTGAACTTGGCACATCAAGCTCAAGATGTAATGCTCCTGCCATTTGCTTAAGTTCGTCAATACGTTTACGTCTAATTAATTCCTGTAAAGAGACCAAAACTGTGTCTGTTTTAGACTTAAAACCAAGTAGTTTCTGAGCTTCTTCTACAAGTTCCTGTGGAATATCCAATGTGGTACGCATATAAAAACAATAAAACATATGTTTTAAAATGTCAATTAAACAATGTAAGCCTACTGGTTTAAGTGCACATCAAACGAAGAACCGCTTGCTCCTTGCAAGGATTAGAATCATAATATTCTCCCACCGAACTGTTTCTTGTTCCCAGTTACTGTTACTATTACAAGCTCCTAGCTATTCCAGGAAACCGTTCATACAAATTTTTAGCCATCAAATAATCCAAGTGTTCATAAGAATCAGGATAAAAACCAAAAATCTTCTCCCACATATCCCACCTCTCCATACATAAATAAATATTGCAATCTTTAGCTCCAGCTTTCACTAACGCCTTATACAAATTACGATACATTAACACACGAAGTGGCTTTACATATCTCATCTTATGATCATCTCCTAAAACCATTTCTGCAGCTGTTAACATTGTTTTAGGAAAATTATTTTCAATTGTTTTTTTCATTTCAGGATTGAATCTTAAACTTCCAATCGAAATCCAAGCCACTCGCTCTGGAGTAATAACTTGAAAAATCCGTATCACTAAATCTTCATAATCCTTTTCAAAGCCTTCAAAATAAATCATAGGATCAAAATGAAGCCCTATTAGATAACCAGCTCTATAAACCTTTGCCATAGCTGCAAGTCTTTTTACTAAACTTGCTGTTTTATGTTCTTCACGACGAATCACACTTTCGGGATTAAGGGACCAAGAAACCACTGTTTTTCCATTATGTTCTAAACTTAAAAGTGGCTCTACAACATCGGATTTAGTCTTAAGCTCCAAAATAGCATTGGGTAATTTTGCAAAAGCTATAATTAACTCAGAAGCACTTTTAGTCATGTTCTCAAGTGCCAGACTATCTCCCAGCTCCCATGTGCCAACTCTAAACAATCGCCCTGGTTCCTTTTGAGTTCTCTCTAAAACTTCTTGCATTATAGCTTTTGTATCTCCAATTACTTGCATAGCGGTATTGGTTAAATAATTCTGCAAAAAACAATAAGAACAATCAAAAGGGCAATTACTCACAGTTTTTAAAACATGAACATTACAGCAAATATATTTTTCATTAAAAGTGGAACAAACGTCCATTACTTCGCCTCTTCTTGAAGTAATATGTAATTTTTTCTTACATTCTCTATAATCCAAAGCAACTGGAATTTCTGAAGCTTTACTTGCCATTAAAGTGCCTCTAATATTTTTTCTACCGAAGTTTTTGTTTGCTGCAATTTTTCTAAAGCTGTTTCTAAATCCTCTATTTTTTTAATATGGATTTTAAAATCCAATTTATGGTTTTCTATGCTTTGATCCCTATACAATAAAACATGACAAGGCAAATTCATTTCATTTTTTGTTTTTTCTATTTTTTCATTGACCCGACTTAAAACCGGATATTTTTTTATTTTAATTTTACGCCTTAACTTTTCTGTTTTTACCTGAGGGGATATAGAAGCCATTAAGAGATCATCAACTCCAAGTTCCTTTAAAAGAACATATAAATCCAAAGACTCACGCCTTAAGATGGTTTCTAATCCTTCAAGCAATTCTTCGATCAATGAAACAGTTAAGTTAAGAATATCTTTCCAAGAAAAAACTATGGTTAAAAGCTCATCAGAAAAATGGGTTAAATGCACACATTGCTTCATCGAAAGGCGTTTTTTATCGCAAAATTCCAAAACAAGCTTAGGCAGCTTGATCACTTTTGCACAGTTCCTCATGATAGTTTCATGACCCTCAAACCCTAAAAGAGGTAAAAACTGATTTATGATCTGTTTATTCTCTAATCCTAAATCCAAACAAAGATTGACAAAACTTGCACGACTAACAAAAGAAAATGAGATGCGATGCGACTGAGATAAAAACAATAAATTTAAAATATAATCCAATGGTGTTTCAGATGATAAAACCTTTACTCTACAATGCCTCGCGCCATTACGTTTCAACAAAACAGCTCTTTTGAATCCATCTACAAGGTGGATTTCACCTCTTGTATCACTATGCACCACCAACGGCTCTAAAAGTCCCAATGTATTAAGAGAACGCTCTAAAGAAGACAAATAATTGTTTTCGGAAATTCCTTCTCGTATAAAACAATACTTTGAATGTTCAATCTGTAAGTCATCTAGCAATAATTGCTCTGAATCTGTTTTAACGTAAGACATAGCTCTTCTATACTATACTGTCAGACACAATTAAATGGACATTATGTCACAAAAAATTGACGCCATTAAACTGCTTAAGAAGAACTAAATAATAAAAGGTGGCCGAGAAATAAATCTTTTTAATAGCCTTATATTTTTATATAAGGCCTATCTTTTTATTGGCTAAAAGCAAAAAAGGGAATATCTTAGGAAACAGTTATAAAAATCAAATCTCAAATTTGATGTTGCAATATAGAAAGGAAAATAATATTTATGCCAGTTTCCCAAAAAAAATTAGAATGCGAATGGTTACAAACAAATCAGCTTGGGTCTTTTGCTTTTGGAAGCGTTGATCGCGTGCCAAGAAGAAAATACCACACCCTCTTAACCCTTAGGGAGCCAGATATAGGCGAATCGCTAAATACACTAATCGACATTGGCGAAACTGTCCATATTGGCGAAAAAAAATTCTTACTTTACGCTTTCAATTACGGCTCAGAAACTTTCCCGCAGGGCTATAAACATCTTGTAGATTTCAATAACACACCAAAACCTACCTGGACTTATAGACTAGATAATATACAAATTGACCGCACAGTAGAGCTTCATGCTTACGATGATGTAGTCCAAATAGAATACACATTCAAAGGAATAAAAACCCCAATTAAACTAGAACTAGAGCCATTCTTAAGCTACAGGCCGTATCATCACCTAACTGAAGAAAATCCATTTTTAAATGGCGCTATTAAAAAAGAAAAAGAAGGCATCTCACTACATCCATACCCAGGGTTGCCTCGCTTTTTTATGAAAGTACTTGGCTCTAGTGTTAATTTCGCACTCAATGGCCATTGGAATAAAAAAGTTTATTACACAATTGAAAAAGAGCGCGGCTACACAGCAAGCGAAGATCTCTATTCGCCCGGTAAGTTTAAACTAGAAATAAAAGCTGACACTAAACTTGTACTTCTATGCGGAACCAAAGACACAATGCCGCACAGTACATCTGTAGCATTGACTACAAAAACACCCTCCTTCGAGGAGTGTTTAAATCACGCTGCGTCACAATTTGCAATTACCACAAAAAACAGTTTTCATACTGCAATTGCAGGCTATCCATGGTTTGGGTCATGGAGCCGGGATACATTGCTATCATTGCCTGGACTTTGCTTTTCAACTGGGCGGTTTTTGCAAGGCACTCAGATTTTGGGAGACTTTAGTACTGTACTCATGAAGGGACCAATCCCAAACATACCGTCTTCTATCGAACAAAACCAAAATACAAAACTTGATACATATTTGCTCTATATCTGGGCAGTGCAAAATCTTGAAAAATATAAGGGCAAAAAGGAAATTAAACCCTTCATGCCAGCCGTTTATTATATTTTAAATCAAATTAAAAGCAATAAAGACGAGCAAATTCAATGCACTCAAGATGGAGAGATTTTTATTAAACCAGGAAAAACGCCAACATCGGGTCCAATGACTTGGCCAATGACATGGATGGACGCTACTATAAATGGCAAGCCAGTAACCCCACGTTTTGGATACGCAGTAGAAATCAACGCATTGTTTTATAATTCTTTGTGTTTTGCACTTGAATATGCAGAGGAAAATAAACACACAGATTTCATTAAAACATTTGGTCCCTTAGAAGACAAACTGAGGTTGCAATTTAATAAACGTTTTTGGTCTGATAAATTTGGATATTTAGCTGACACACATGACGGAACATATGCTGATTTTAGCTTAAGACCAAATCAGCTCTGGGCCACTGCTTTGCCATATTCGCCCCTAAGAGAAGACATGATCAAAAGTATTTTAGAAAAAGCGAGAAAATATCTTCTTACTCCCGTAGGTCTCAGAACACTGTCGCCATTGGATCCAAAATACAAGAAACAATATGTAGGCGCACAAACCGAAAGAGACCAAGCCTACCATCAAGGTACAGTTTGGCCATGGCTTCTTGGTATTTATGCAGAGACTGTGCTTAAAACAGAGGGAGTCAATGCGCTCAGAAAGGAAATCACACCAGTCCTAAGACGCTTAGAACAACATTTGGTTGAAGAAGGGTGCTTAGGACAAATTTCTGAAATTTTCGATGCAGAATCTCCTCACTACGCCAGAGGAGCCCCTGCTCAAGCCTGGAGTGTTGCAGAACTACTTAGGGTTAACGAAATGACTTTAGCTTTAGACAAAACTGCAAAAAAAACCAAATTGAGAAGAATAGGCACAGAAGCTAAGTTATAAACAAGAGACCCTGAACTCAGTTTATGATACAAGCTGTGGTAAGGTTATGCTGAAAAAATTTGAGAAAATCTGACGAAACAGATGAAACTTTTTCAGCAGAATCTAGTAAAAAATTATGAAGATCTTAATGTTAGGTTGGGAATATCCCCCACACATGAGTGGTGGCCTGGGAACTGCTTGTCACGGATTAACCACTGCGCTATCGCAGTTGGGAGTTGATGTTCATTTTGTTATCCCCCATTTACTTGGGAAAGAAACTGCTTCACACATGCATATTGTAGGAGCAGATCTTTATGCAAAGTCCAATCAGAAGGACATGCCAAATTTGTTCGAAGCAACTCGTGCCACTCATGTAGCCATATCAGATCCGACTTTTACTGAGTCACTATTATCTGAACCACCATCAAATAATATGCAATTTTTGAAAATAAAAAAAATTCCATCCTTTTTGACTCCATATTTAAAACCCGAGACATACTCACAGCTTATTTCTTTTTATCAAGCTTATTTCAAACAATCACAAAAAGATAGACCCACATACATTAATGAATTCTTATTAAAGCAAATGCCATTCATGCCACCTGTTTTTCTGTCACTACTCCAATATGAAAACGCAAATAAATCTCCCATGCAGCAATATGGAAATGATTTATTTGCTGAGGTTGCTCGTTTTACAAAAAACGTTCTGAACTGGGCACAAGACCAATCATTTGATCTCATTCATGCACATGATTGGATGACTTTTCCTGCTGGTTTGACCTTATCTAAACTAACTGGAAAGCCATTGGTGATTCACGTCCACAGTCTCGAATATGACCGAAGTGGGAAAAACAGTGGAAACCATCAAATTCAAGAGATCGAAAAAACAGCCACACAATCCGCTCAAGCCGTAATCGCAGTTAGTCATTATACACGTTCGATCATTAATCAAGAGCATAATGTACCGTTAGAGAAAGTCCAGGTAGTACACAACGGAGTTTACTCACGGCAAGCCATGGCGACTTATAAGAAAGAAAAAAATCTAAAATCTAAAATCGTACTTTTCTTAGGACGAGTAACTTTTCAAAAAGGACCTGATTATTTTATCGAAGCAGCCTCGCGAGTTATCCCAGTACTGCCTGATGTTACTTTTGTCATTGCTGGCACCGGAGATATGCTTCCGCAACTTATCATGAGAGTTACAGAACAAGGCTTGGAGAAAAATTTTGTATTCACTGGATTCTTAAAAGGTGAAGAAGTCGAACGCATGTACTCCATTGCCGATCTTTATATCATGCCATCTGTAAGCGAACCGTTTGGTATATCAACACTCGAGGCCGTCAGCCATGACGTACCTGTGATTATTTCGAAACAATCTGGTGTTTCTGAGGTTTTAAATAATGCACTAAAAGTAGATTTTTGGGATGTGGATCGCCTTGCTAATCTAATGATTGGCATTTTAAAATACCCAGAGATCAGAGATGACATTGTGTCTATGGCCAAAGAAGAAGTCAGAAAACTCCAGTGGGAGCGGGCAGCAAATAAAGTGCTAGATATTTATAGAAAAACCTTAGAAGTTCCTCAAGCTTTTGCTAGTGTATAAATTATGCCATCAGTATGTTTTTATTTTCAAGTTCATCAGCCTCTGAGATTGAAACATTATCCTTACTTTCATGTAGGCAATGACCACACTTATTTTGATAGAACAGTTAATCAGTCTATTTTTTTAAAAGTTGCGCATAAATCGTACTTACCTACCAATAAACTACTACTCGAACTTATTCGTACACATAAAAATGCATTTAAAATCGCCTTTTCTATCACCGGTGTTGCAATCGAACAAATGCGACGTTTTTGTCCAGAGGTACTAGACAGCTTTAAAGAACTTGCTCAAACTGGATGCGTAGAATTTTTAGCAGAAACCTATTACCACTCACTATCATCCATATATGATGAAACAGAATTTAGTGAGCAAATTGATAAACATATAGGTATGATTAATTTATTATTTCATCAAACCCCAAAAGTTTTCAGAAATACTGAGCTCATTAATAGCGATTCCATTAGTGCTATGGTTGAGCGAAAAGGTTTTCAAGCCATGTTAGCAGAAGGAGCAGATGATATTTTAGAATGGCGAAGTCCTTGCTTTGTTTATCAACGAAACGGGGGGACATTAAAATATTTATTAAAAAGCTATAAGCTCTCTGATGATATTGCATTTAGATTTTCAAATCAGTCGTGGGTCGAATTTCCGCTAACAGCACCAAAATTTGCCAATTGGGTTCACAAAGTCAGTGGGAACGGCCAAGTAGTTAATTTATTTATGGATTATGAAACTTTTGGTGAACACCAATGGTCATCTACAGGGATTTTCGAATTTTTAAAAGCTTTGCCCGCTGAAATATTACAACATAGAGACTGGAATTTTTTGACCCCTTCTGAGGTTATTCAGACCTATCCTCCTGTTGCTTCGCTATCGTTTCCACGCATTGTTTCTTGGGCGGACCTGGAGCGCGACCTAACAGCATGGCAGGGCAATCACATGCAAAAGGCGGCATTGAGACAAGTTTATGAATTCGCACAGGAGATGCGAAACAGAAATAATCCCGTGGCATTAGATCTATGGAGAAAACTGCAAATATCTGATCATTTTTACTATATGTGTACAAAATGGTTTTCAGATGGAGACGTCCATGCCTATTTCAATCCTTATCAAAATCCATACGAAGCTTTTATTAATTACATGAATGTTCTAACAGATTTTCGTAAAAATGTATTACACTTAGAGAATATATGAAAAATCCAAATGTACTTTTTGAAGTTTCCTGGGAAGTTTGCAACATGGTAGGAGGCATACACACCGTAATTGCATCAAAAGTGCCAAAAATGTTGGAAAACTATGGCGCTTCTTATATCACTATTGGACCAGATATTTTACGGCTAAACACTGCGCAAAATATATTTCATGAAGAAATTTGGGACAGTGACTTGCTTCAATGTTTATCTGCATTAAAACAAATTAGTATCAGAATGGGCTATTGGATGATCCCAGGAAAAGCCAAAACACTGCTCATTAACTTTGGTGAATTATTACAAAACAAAAACGTTATTTTATCAGAATACTGGGAAAAATATCAGCTTCACTCCCTGCATGGAGCATGGGATTATGTCGAACCTCTATGTTTTGGCCAAGCCGCAGGCATGGTGATCGAAACCATTTATAAAAATCACTTTAAACCACAAGGAAAAACTGTAGTTGCCCAGTGTCATGAATGGCTAGCTGGCTCTGCCATTCTCTATTTACACAAAAATACACCAGAAGTAGGCACTGTGTTTACAACTCATGCTACTGCTTTAGGAAGATCATTGTTTGCCCACCATAAAAATATAGATTCTACTATGAAACTTTCTGACAACAAGCTGGAACAAATGGCACATGATTCTGGAGTAAGTGCAAAGCATTCTATGGAAATGGTAGCAGCTAAGATTTGCGATTGTCTAACGACAGTGAGCGATGCAACCGCAGAAGAGTGTGTACAACTGCTTCATAGAAAACCAGATTTTGTACTACCAAATGCTTTGGGGGACGAATTTCAAAATCCAGAATTTGCATCCAAAGAAAAAATGCAAAAGACAAGATCACGATTATTTGAGTTAGCACGCTTAACCACTCGCACAAATTATGACCACGAAAAGACAAAACTTATTTTTAGCGGTGGGCGCTATGAATTTGGCAACAAAGGGGTGGATTTATTTTTGGAGTCTTTAGCTTTACTAAACCAAAACTATAAAAGTACTTATAAAGTATTAGTTTTTTTAATGTTTCCTGCGGGTCATACAGGGCCAAAACGTACACTTTTATCTTCACTTAAAACACCTGAATCACAAACCCAAACTTTAGTATGCACCCATGATTTAATAGACGAGCACAGTGATCCTATTATAAATAAACTGAAAGAAAAAAATCTACTCAATCAACCAGAAAATTCAGTCCATGTCATATTTACTCCCATTTATCTGGATGGGACAGATCCGCTTATTCCGGAAAGCTATTATGAGATTTTAGCTTCGGGAGACCTGAGCTGTTTTGCTTCGTATTATGAACCATGGGGTTACACTCCAATGGAGAGCATTGCATATGGTGTGCCCACAATTACCACAGATATGGCAGGATTTGGCAGATGGGCATTAGATCAAGGCAATTTCGAAGAAACAGGAGTGTTAGTACTAAAACGTCATGGACTTTCTTTTACAGAAGGTGCACATGCCCTGACAAAAGAACTTATTCAGTTTTTGGAGCTATCTAATGATAAATATCAAACACTTAAAAAATCAGCATTAAAAACCAGCCAACAAGCACGCTGGAAAAACTGGGGCAAAGCTTATTTTAAAGCACATGCAATGGCTCTGACAAAAGCCATACACCGTATTGAGCCTCAAACAGATGATCTCACAACAATTACTCCATCTCGCGAAGTTTCACTAACAACACAGCCTGTAGATATTTCTGTAAATCTAAAACCATTTACGGTTTTCAATAAAATTCCTTCTGAACTGGAACCGCTTCAAGAATTTTCGAAAAACATCTGGTGGAGCTGGCACCACGATGTTTCAGAGCTTTTTTCTTCCTTAGATCCCGAGCTTTGGGGAAAAACATACAATAACCCTATTATTTTTTTAGACCAGGTTAGCCCGGAGCGTTTAGAAAACGCAGTTAGTTCAAAAGAATATTTACATAAATTAGAAAAAATATACACAAAATTTAAAGAAAAAATAAAAACAAAATCTGCACCTTCTATCGCATTTTTTTGTGCTGAATTTGGTCTTACGCCATGTCTAAAGATTTATTCTGGCGGATTAGGCATTTTAGCTGGTGATTTATTAAAAGCCGCTCATGATTGGGATCTTCCTCTCTGTGCAGTTGGATTGGCGTATAACTATGGTTATTTTAAGCAAAAAATCAGTCCTGAAGGAAACCAGGAGCACCATTATGAAAAAAACAATTTTTTCTCTATGCCCATGAAGCTAGTCACACGTAAGGATGGAGAACCGGTTACCATTCAAGTTCCGTTTCCATCAGGCCCGGTTTTTGCCCGCGCATGGGTTACAGAAGTTGGCAAAATAAGTCTTTATCTTTTAGATACAGATTTTCAAGCCAATCGTCCACATGATCGGGACATTACAAATTCTTTATATGGAGGTGACCCACAACATCGCTTAAGACAGGAATTTATTTTAGGTATTGGTGGATACAGATTTTTGAAAGAACTCGGTCTCACTCCACAGGTATATCATATGAATGAAGGCCATAGCGCTTTCTTGATACTATCCAGAATGAGTGACCTAGTGCGCGAAAAGAACTTAAAATATGAAGAGGCTTTAGAATACATACGCCACACATCAGTTTTTACAACACATACTCCAGTAGCAGCAGGACACGATCATTTTCCAGAAGAAATGATACGCCCATACTTGGCTCCTTTCGAAGAAGCGCTACACAAAGATTGGGTAACACTTTTTAATCTAGGAGTGATACAGAGCGAAAAACGTGAATTTTCGATGACTGCTTTAGCACTAAGAGGGAGTCTTAGAGTAAATGGTGTAAGTAAAATTCATGCACAAATATCACAAAAAATGTTTAAAAATCTTTATGTTGGTTTACACGACACAGAGATTCCTATTAAGAGCATTACAAATGGAGTGCATGTTCCAACGTGGCTAGCTCCAGAATGGCATGAGTTTTTTGCAAAATGTCTTGACCCACTTTGGGGAAAACATTTGAGTGATAAGAAATTTTGGGAAAAAGTAAAAGATCTAGATTCGAAATCTATGTGGAAAACTCACTTAAGAGTAAAAACTCGTCTTATCGAATGGTTAAAAAAGTCTCTTGAAGAGAGTGCTCGTTACCGCAAGGAAGATACCGCTCATTTGAGTTTAGCATTAAGCCAGCTGAGTGAAGAGACATTAATCATTGGGTTCGCAAGACGTTTTGCTCCTTACAAACGAGCTAACTTACTTTTTCATAATTTAAAGAAATTAGAAGAACTTCTATCCAAAGAAAGACCAATGGTGTTTTTATTTGCAGGCAAGGCACATCCTTCGGATACTATGGGCCAGATTCTAATTAAGAGAATAATAGAAATATCCAAAATGCCAAATTTTATAGGAAAAATTCTTTTTGTTGAAGACTACGAACTTAGTGTAGCTCAGCTTTTAGTTTCTGGGTGTGACGTATGGCTAAACACACCTACCAGACCTCTTGAGGCTAGTGGAACCTCGGGCATGAAAGCTGCAGTAAATGGTGTTTTAAACTTAAGTGTAGCTGATGGCTGGTGGGCAGAAGGATACAATGGAAAAAATGGCTGGGTAATTGGGAATGTTGGTGATTGGAAAAATCAATATACTCAAGAATATCAAAATGAAGCTGATTACTCTCAAATTCATTTACTTTTAGAGCATGAGATCATTCCTTTATTTTTTAATCGCAATCATATGGGAGTGCCTTTAGAGTGGGTCGAATTTATGAAAAACTCAATGGCAAGTTTAATCCCACAGTTTTCGTTACTGAGAATGCTCAAAGAATATGAGCAGGAATTTTATGCCCCTGCCATAGAGAATGCCGAAAAATTATCCGCTCAGGATTTTGAAAAGCTATATGAATTTTGTGATTTAAAAGACAAGATGGTGAAAAACTGGGATTCTATATCTTTTGTTAATGTCCAAATGGAAGGGATTGAAAACAAAAAAATAGAAGTCGAGAAACCAGTTTTAATTAAAGCCGATCTGTCGCATCCTAATTTGCTTTCAGAAGATCTAGAAGTACAAGCTATCTTGGCACAAACAATTCATGAGTCCGAAGTCCAAAATTTCATGGTATATCCACTAGAACTCATACAAAGTGACAATTTGACTCGCACCAGCAGCTGGAAAGCAAAAATTGTCCCATCGCAGTGCGGATCACATGCTATAGGAATACGTGTTGTTCCAAAGAGGTTTTTTAAGGATCTGCACCTAGATCCATTTCATAATTTAATCAAGTGGTTATAATTTTTTTAAACATATGTTAATGTTGCACCGTTTGTGAAAATCATTGGAGTGGCAATTATATTATTCTTTATAAGTGACCTTGCATTGGCAGCAGAAAAGACCGCAAAACCAACCTGTCTAACCTCTAAGTGCCATGCGCAGTTTCTTGCCAAAATTCCAGAAGGCTCCATGCGTCATAGTCCATTAAAAGCTAAAGGATGTAATATTTGCCATCTAACCAAGCCAGGCCTCTCAGCAGTGCAACAAGGCAAACTTCCGCCAAAACATCCCATATTGAAAAACCAAACAATTTCTGAAATCAACCTCACCTGCCTAATATGCCATGACACACAAAAAGAAAATCTAGAAGAACTCAAAATCCATCACGATGCAATTGAAAATGGCTGTACTTCTTGTCACAATCCACATTCCTCAAAAAATAAAAATTTACTAAAATTTAATAAATATAGTCAAGAATTTTGTTTTTCCTGTCATGAAGAAATGCAATCAAAAATTGAAAGCGCCGCTAACACACACGAAGGTATGTCAGAAAAAAAGGCTTGTTTAGGTTG
>JACRAO010000147.1 GCA_016213345.1 Bdellovibrio sp.
ATCTAAAATCACGTTCACAACATCTTCATAAAATATGCCTCTATTGCGAAATTTATTTATGTAGAGCTTTAAACTTTTCAATTCAACACACCATTTCTTAGGAATATATTTAATAAAAATAGTTGCAAAATCAGGAAACCCAGTCATAGGACAAAGACTAGTAAATTCAGGACAAGTAAATTCGACTTGATAACGACGAACCTGAGTACGATTAGAGAAACGCGCAAGCCGAGCATTACGAATTTGTTCTAAACCTTTCGGCACTATACCTGGCTTTTTCTTCATAAAATAAACATGTATAATGGTTTAGTGCAATTGGTCAACAGATGAAAAATCAAAAATAATCTCGTCTTTGGCGGCATACCCCAAAACACGACGAATTTCCTGTTCTTGCACTACAGAATTCTTCTCTAATCTCTTAGCGTCATATTCTAACCTTTGAATATCATTCTTTAAATCAACAATTTGCTTTTCACGTTGAACCTTTAAGTGTTTTAAACGCATAAGCTGAAGCACTCCCGGAGAGCCAGTCAACTGCGTAAGAACTCCAGACAAAAATAAAAACCAAAATCCAAAAACAATAAACCAAAGTCTATAATAACTAGACTTTTTCAAATGCTTTTCTCCCCAAAAATATAGCTTGTGAACCAAGCTGTTCTTCGATTCGCAAAAGCTGATTGTACTTTGCAATCCGATCAGTACGCGAAGCTGAGCCAGTTTTTATCTGCGAAGCCCCGGTACCTACCGCCAAATCAGCGATAAAAGTATCTTCTGTCTCACCGCTGCGATGCGAAATTACGTTTTTATACCCTGCCTGTAACGCTAGTTTCATTGTATCAAATGTTTCTTGGATTGTTCCAATTTGATTCAGCTTAATCAAAATAGCATTAGTTATATTTTGTTCAATTCCCTTTTTTAAATAAACGCTATTTGTAACAAACAAATCATCTCCTACTAGTTGGCATTTTGAACCCAATTCTTTTGTCAAATAACCCCACCCCTCCCAATCATGCTCTGACAGACCGTCTTCGATAGAAATAATAGAATATTTTTGCATCCAAGTCTGATAAATGGCTGTCATTTCTTGATAAGACAACGTTTTACCTTCAAAGCGATACTTGCCAGGCAAGTCAGCACAAAACTCGCTAGCTGCAGCATCTATTGCCAAAAAAATGTCGGTTCCTAGCCGATAACCAGACTTCTCAATAGCTAGAGACAGTATCTGAAGTACTTGTTCATGAGGTTTCTCTCCTTGAAAAGCCGGGGCAAAACCACCTTCGTCCCCAAGCCCAGTACTTAATTTTTTTTCTTGCAAAATCTTTTTAAAATTATGAAAAACCTCAGTACCGGCACGTAAAGCTTCAGAAAATTTTTGGAATCCACATGGCACAATCATAAATTCTTGCACTGCTAATCCATTATCTGCATGGCGGCCGCCATTTAAAATATTCATTAATGGCACTGGTAAAATATTGCCTTTAGCACCAAATAAACTTGCCAAGTGTGAATAAAGCGGAAGCTTTTTAGAACTTGCCTCCGCGCGCGCATAAGCCAGACTAACAGATAAAATTGCATTGGCACCTAGCTTGGATTTATTTTCTGTACCATCTAGATTTTTAAGGCATGAATCTAGTTCAAACTGAGTTGTAAAATTCTTACCTATAAGATTTGGTTTTATTTTTTCACGCACATTTTGCACAGCTAGCAGTACACCTTTGCCTAAATAACGCTTTTTGTCTCCATCTCTAAGCTCCAAAGCTTCGCCCTCTCCCGTCGAAGCTCCAGATGGCACAATGGCACGTCCCATGTATTCTTGATCTTTGTCTTTTAATAAAAGTTCTGCTTCGATTGTGGGAAATCCCCTAGAGTCTAAGACTTCTCTTGCCTGTATATCTTGGATTTTTAATCTCATGCTCATAGTGACTAGAAAATAGCACTAATTACTCAGTTATGCAGCTTTTTTTTGAGTTTCAACATACCAATCTGGTGGAGTAAATTTATCTTTAGGAAAAGGAATTTGATTAATTTCCATTTCTACAATCATACCCGGTATATGACCTGTCGGAATAAGTTCGCCAACTACCTTACCCTCTGGAGTTTTTCCTTTTTGTATAAACTTATATATACTCTTTAAAAAATAGTGCCCACGATCATCTATTTCAGGAAGTACTTCTGAAACATTAGTAATTTTACGCGTTCCATCAGACATCCTCTGAATTTGCACCACAATATGAATAGCAGAAACAATTTGTCTCCGCACAGCCACCACTGGCACTCTAGTTTCACCAATCATGGCTAAAACTTCCAGTCGCACAAGAGAGTCAAATGGTGAGTTTGCATGAATAGTACCCATTGAGCCATTATGCCCTGTGTTCATAGCCGTAATGAGATCCATGGCTTCTTCACTTCTCACCTCACCTAAAATAATACGATCTGGTCTCAATCTCAAAGCAGCGCGCATGAGATCGCGAGTTGTAACTTCGCCTTTCCCCATAGCGTCTGAAGATTTTGTTTCAAAATAAACCACATGATCAATATGAACCTTTAGCTCAGATGCATCCTCTATAATCACTAGCCTTTGTTGTGAAGGCACTCGAGTGCCCAAAATATTCAATAATGTAGTTTTTCCAGAACCCGTGCCACCAGAAACTAAAATATTTTTTCCCAAATAAACACAAACGTCTAAAAAACGTGCCGCATCTTTTGTAATGGAACCAACTTTGATTAAATCCACAAAATTAGGAATACCCTTCTGAAATTTACGAATTGCCAGCGTAGTTCCTTTTCTAGAACAAGGCGGCAAAACAGCAGCCACCCTACTCCCATCAGGAAGCCTGGCGTCTAAAATAGGATTTTCATCATCCACAATTCTACCTACATATTGAGCTATATTTCTAACTGCGGCTTGCAGGGCTTGTTCGTCTTTAAACTGAGCAGGCACTTTTTGCAACAATCCGGCGCGTTCAATAAAAACTTCGTTAGGACCATTTACTAAAACATCTGAGACGGTATCATCATCAATGTATTGCTTAATAACACCTAAAAATGTTGTTATAGAATCATCAAAAACACCCATTGAGAATTATTACCTCGCAATTATTTGGGAGCTTCTTGTTCATTTGTTACAAGTTCTTTCACTATGAGAGAGCCTTCCATGCCATTAATAGGACAATAAAAGCGATATTTTCCCGGCATATTGGGCATAAAAGTAATTTCCTCAATAGAATATGATTTAATTTGTTTTTTTACCTGAAATGCATCCATCATAATACAAAGTGCGTTTTTAGATGCACTTGTCACATAAAGTCTAGTTGGAACATCTCGACTAATAAAAACAGTCTTTGGGAAATACCCCAAATCACTTGCAATGAGCGCGACTTCTTGTACCCCTTTGCGCCGCATGTCAGAAACAGCAAAGACCTTAGTTGAAACACTAGCTTGCTCTTCTTTGAGTGGCACAACTTTGTTTGGATTATCAAAAACCAATCCAGCCGGCTCTCTTCCATTATTAGACGGCATTATATTGGCATCAGTGTTTTCTGAAGCAACACCCTTGATGAGTACAAAACCCAAACAATATACAAAAACTATTAATCCTATCCAGATCCTGTCCATAGATCCCTCTCCTAACTCAATGTATCGACTAATTCTATGTAAACATTAGTAATAAAATTCGGTTTGTGGTGTGGCGTTTCAGTTTAAGTTTTTGTATCATAAGAAACGTGAACATAAACCCCCTGACAAATCTATCAATAATAATACCTTTGGCTCAAAACGAAAACGCCTGGGCCTCACTGTTGGAAGACTTTAAAGAACTGCCCACTGAAGCGGAAATTATTTTAGTAGGCTCAAATGCACCACCACCACTGCTTGACTCGTTTTCAATAAATAAAGGTTTTCAGATAAGATGGGTATTGGCACATCAGGGTAGAAGCTCACAACTCAATCAAGGCGCACAAGCTGCAAAAAATAAATTTCTTTGGTTCTTGCATGCAGATAGCCGGATTACTCATAAAAATATTAAGTCTCTAGCACATGCGCTATCACAACACGAAAATGCATTGTATTATTTTAATTTAAAGTTCTTACCCGACGGGCCTAAACTAATGATCTTAAATCAAATAGGAGCAAATCTAAGAACGCATATTTTTGGATTACCATATGGTGACCAAGGGTTTTGCCTGAGTCAAGAAACATTCAATAAACTAGGAGGATTTGTAGAAAATATCAAAACAGGAGAGGATTACCTACTAGTCCGAAAAGCAAAACAATTACAAATAAAACTCAAATGTACAAACACATATATTTATACAAGTGCTAGAAAATATAAACAACAAGGGTGGCTCAAAACTTCGCTAAAACACATTGGTTTTTCTTGTAAGCAAGCTATGCTCAGGTGGTTTAAAATTTATGCCTCTTCACAATAACTTTGGCAATAAAGGCGCACTTGCTATTTTTGTTAAGACTCCAAGTCTATCGCCAATTAAAACAAGACTGATCAAATCAATAAGAGAAGGTTGTTTAAAAAAGGGATGTAATCAACCAAAAAACTTAAAACAAAAAGTCGAAAATTTTTATTTACAACTAGTAAAATCAACACAACAAACGGTACATGTCTCACAGAAATTTATTCCAGGATTAACACCCTACTGGGCGGTGGCAGAGAAAAATTGTTTATATAATAAATGTTGGAAAAAATTTAAAACTATTTGGCAAGGCAATGGCACTCTAGGAGAACGCTTATATAATATTTACAATAAACTTATAAAAAAATATTCTTATGTAATACTAATAGGTGCTGACTGCCCTGAGCTCAGTACTGCAGAGTTTGTATGTGCATCAGGAATATTACAACTACAATCCGACTTAAAAAAATATGTCATTGGTAAAACTTATGATGGAGGTTTTTATCTGTTTGGAGCAAATTTCAGAATTTCAAAAAATATTTGGACATCTATACCATATAGTCATCCTCAAACCGCAAAGTTATTAACTAAAAAACTTGATAATTTACAAGCTCAAAGCTTCCAACTTCGCCAATTGAGAGATATAGATACTATCGAGGATGCACTATATTATTTATGCCAAACGCCATACTACTAATACTATCATTATTTATTTTCTTAAAAAGTCACATACTCGTGGCGGATATGCCAACACAAACCCAGATTCTACCCACAATTATTATTGAAGATGAAACACCAAAGAAACAAACCAAGAGTACTGATGTTCCGTCAGGAATTGGCTCAAAAAACATTGATTCCACAACAAACACTCTAGGCATCGAACTAAAGAATATGGAAAATATTGACGAACTTCAGAACTTTAGAAATCTAGATCCTTGGCTTTTAACGCCATTAACAAACCATTACACACAAATTTACGGAGATTTTTCATGGGATCAAAAACTAAGAGCTAAATATCACAAAAAATCCACCAAATCATTAATGGAACTAGAAAGCGGATATTTCAGAGACCGAAAAAAAATAAATTTTCTAGACAATCATCAAACAATTTACGACACTAGTGACGATTTTGAAAACTCTTACTTTAATAATAATGACCATGTATTTGGTAAGATACATGGCCAGTCACCTGCATTTGCTTACTTAATCGAAGGTGACTTTAAAAGCGAAATTTTACATTTTGGATCATCAATACCTGGAGAAAAAAAGCAATTTCAGGGCGGGTTGAGCTCTAAACTTAAACTTGGTTCAATTAGACTTGCACCATATGTGCAAATTAAACAGCTAAAATATAATGCATTTGATGTTATAAGCTCTTCAAATAAAACCAACACTTATCAATTAGGCATGCAAGCTGAAACCCAGTTATTTTTACAAGCATACATGAAGGCTGGGTTTTCCAGAGAAAATTTTTATCGATTTTACAATGACGGCTCATGGCTAAGTTTTTTTAGAAATGACTTCAAACTCTCTGGCAAACAGGATTTAATTTTTTCTTGGATTGAACTCTTACCTTATTTAGATCTAGAATTAACACAAGATATATCTCCTTCACTTTCTGAAACAACTGGAATATGGGGTGGTGGTTTCAAAATCTCAAGTACCACTGAGGAATCAATTGGAATGAGTTTGAAATTAAGAAAATTTTCACAAATTCCAACACCCACACAAAAATTTGGAGATGGTGGAGTGTTAGTTGCATCATCTCCACTCCCTCCAGAAACCGGAGTACGCGCAGCATTTGGACCATGGTGGAAAACCGATCAAGACCAGATTGAACTATATGCCTTTTTGGAAAACACTCAAAACTCACCCATGCAGATTGCCTCTACGCCCTCACAAATAAAAACTATGCCTTTGGGAAAAACTCAAACCAATGGCATAGAACTAGAAATAAAAACTCATGTTTGGAGATTTGATATCTCAAACAAGACAACATTGCAAAAAGCTATCAATACCTCAGAAATTACATGGCAAAATGGAAAACAGATACCTGGGAGACCAGATCTAACCTCAAACCTTGATATTCAATATAAACAAAAAAGCTTTAAACTTGGATTAAACACTTTCATACAATCAAAAAGCAGCCTGGATTTGGCAAATTTATGGGAAAAACCTGCGCAGATTTTACTTAGTCCGTTTATTAGCTATGGAAAGCAGGATTGGGAGATAAAATTACTTATTAAGAACATATCACTAATAAAAAACAATCCTTTACCATTCGGATGGACTGGACAAACAGCTCCAAACTTATTAGAAGTAGAAAGCAACAATATGGAAGTGAGGCTATTATGCGAAATTATTTTATAAAAAATGTTATTTTATTTTCTGTTCTAATTGTATTTTTACCAAACTGTGCAAAAGTAAACACAGTTCAAGAAAGTTTAACAAAAATAAAAGCACCAGGGGATTTTCACACAAGGCATATTATGCATAAAGGTCTTTGGCTTGCACTTTCAGCCCCACCCGACACTGGTAAACTTGCAAGAATTGATTTACAAACTATGGATATAAATCAGAACGTTCTCCCTATTCCTTCAGATGTGCAAATTTTTAACGATAAAGGAGAGCACTTATTTTTACTAAACAGAAACCATAATGATTCTCTTACACTGCTAAAAGGTACAAATGCCGAAGTTGCCGCTACTTTTGCTTTTATTGACAAATCAAATCCACAAGCAGTCTCTAGAGATCAACTGGATAGGATTTGGGTTACATTTTATGATAAAAACTTTGTACAAGTATTGTCTGCGGATCTAAAAGAAGAAATAAAAAACATAGACCTCTCTAAATTAAGAGATGACACCAACCAAGCTTTAGTTGATTCAGATGGTTTTGCAGAGCTATCGAGTCTTACTCATTACGGAGATAACAAAATGGCGATATTAGCGCAAAGACTTGAAAGAACAAGAGAAGGCTTTCGAGCCAACTCACCCAGTGGTCTTATTTATATAGATATTTTTTCATTTCAAACAAAATTGGATCTCTTAGACATACTTAACCCACTAGCGATTTATTCAGACAATAAAAATCTAATTATTTACGGAGCAGGCGATCAAAGTGGTAAAGCATCGCCAGAAAACCAAAGGGGAAGCAAATACAAATATACCGAAGGAGCTGTAAATCCCACAATCCAACAATTTGATACGGTAATATTAGACGTCTACAAAGCTAACTACAGTGACATAAGTGCATTAATTACTTATCAACCTGCAAAAAACGAATACTGTATTCGATTTGATAATAACAATATTTATTGCGAAACAGGAGATTATGTTTTTAATAAAATAATTAGAGTCGATAATGCACTTTTTGTGTCTTATACCAAAAACAAAAGCTCAGAGCTGTGGGTAATGACTTTAGATGGAAAATTTGTAGTAAAAAATACTTTAGACTTGCCAATTACAGCCATGAGTTTTGGACCATAAAATAGTTTGTTTTCTGTAAAAAAACATCTTACAATGTGGTCATGCAAAACGCTAGACCATGGGTTATTTTTTTACCCCTGTGTA
>JACRAO010000148.1 GCA_016213345.1 Bdellovibrio sp.
ATTAAGTCCCAAAGGGACATTTTTTAAGCACAGAAAAAATCTAAAACCCCACCACCGCTGCATTACTCATTAGACACCCCGGTCTATTTTGCCCGCAAGCCTATAAGGCCAACCCTTGTCTTTTTTTTACTGTCTGGATCATAGCAACTGTATAAATTAATTGAAAATCCAAACAAACACGATTATCATTAAGAAAGACTATGTCTGAAAAACAAAAATTAATGGAATCAAAACAGTTTTGTGTATTTTTTATTTTGCTCTATTTTATTGTGCGCTATGGGATGGATTCGATTTTAAATCAAATTCATGCTTATGCGAGTTATGGCTTTGAGGTTCTTTTTATATTTGGAGTGACAAGTTTTTATTACAAGGATCTTAAATTTTCTTTTAAAATAGATATTTATTATTTACTTCAATGTTTTTTAGCCTGCATATTGGGATTTGGTATATTTTTATGTGCTAAAGTTTTTGAAATATTAATTCCATTTGATTTATCACAAAAAGAAACTCTATTTTTATTGCTTATTGTTGGGCCTGTTTTAGAAGAATTTTTATTTCGACAAGCATTTTGGAGTTTGTTTAGAAGAGCTTTGAAAACTCAGAAAGGCGCCTGGATAGCAACTGTTTTAGTTTTTGCATTTGGACATTTTTTTGCTTATTTTTTTGTACCTCCTGAATTAAAAAGCTTTGTGCTTTATCAAACTACTTATGCATTTGGGCTTGGAGTATGGTGGGGCTATGGTATTTATAAAACAGGTGCGATTTCTTATACGATAAGTTTACATTTTTTGTTTAATCTTGGATTTTTTATTGCGAGTACATTGGGACACTAATGCGTATTTTAGGGGTAGCCACACAAGGCACTGGTAAAGACGATGAAACCAGACTCAGGGGACTGTTAGAAAATTTTAACGCAGAGTTTTTTCCTTTTGATCAGTCTAAAAAAATTAAAAGTGCTTTCGGATTATTCAAGAAGGTTTGGAAAGATCAACCGGATTTAGTTGTTCTAGAAGGTACTGGGATAGCTGGTGGAAGTGTTCTAATCTTTACACGAATTTTAAGAAAAATTCCTTATATTTTAAGCAGTGGAGATGCAGTTAGCGCGTTTGTGGGAAGTCAAATACCAGTGTTAAGACCATTTTTTAATCTATATGAAAAATATCTAACAAAAAAAGCTTCTGGATTTATTGGTTGGACGCCTTATTTAACTGGCCGGGCATTAACTTTTGGAGCAAAGCGGGCAATGACTGCATCTGGTTGGTCACCTCATAACATCACAAATGAAGAACAAGCTAGATTTCGTGTCTCAGTGAGGCAAGATCTAGGTATTCCTTTGGACGCACTAGTTGTAGGTATTGTGGGTTCTTTAGCTTGGAATAAACGATCGGGATTTTGCTATGGCTATGAGCTTGTAAGCGCGTATTTTAGGACACGTCGTGAAGGTCTTTATATTTTGATTGTCGGTGATGGTGATGGAAAAAAAGAACTCGAAAGACTGGCCGGGCCAGAACTTGGTAGAAAAATTTTTCTTACTGGCAAAGTGCCTAGACATCAGATCCCATCTTATTTGTCAGCAATGGATGTAGCAAGTCTTCCTCAGAGCGTAGATCAGGTAGGAGCTTTTAGATATAGTACAAAACTTACTGAATACATGTCTTTAAGGCTTCCAATTATTATGGGACAAGTACCAATGTCGTATGACTTGCCTGGACATTGGTTTTGGAGATTGTCTGGCTGTACCCCATGGTCCGAAGAATATGTGTGTACACTAGCTGCTTTGCTAGATCACCTAAGTTTTGAAGAGATTAAAGAAAAGAGCAGTGTGCAAAAAATGCTGCCTCAATTTGAAAAAAAATACCAAGTTGAAAGGGTAACAGAATTTATTACAGATATAATAGAGTCTAATAAATAATAAAATGCAAAACAAGTATCGATTATTGACATTTGCCATTCATGACTTAAATCCTTGGGGCGGTCACGATCGTTCTACGCTAGAAATTGCAAGACGTTTAAGTTGTAAATTTCCTACACAAATTTATTCTTATACTCTAGAAGACCCTTTGGGGAAAAGCGCGTGGGGACAATATGACTATATTAGAGTTTGGCCTGAGTTAAGAAAACCAGCTATTTTCTTGACTGGTTATTTTTATTTAAATAGCATTTGGCGATTTAACTTATTGCCAAAGATAAAAAATATTCAGAGGCCCGTTATTCATGCCACAGGGGCATGTTCATTTGTGAGTGATATCATTCAGGTTCAATTTATAAATTCTGCTTGGAAAAAAATAAAATCAAATGCATTGGGTCCATCTGAAAGGTCGTCAATAAATAATATTTATCATAATATAATACTAAATTATGATATTTGGATTGAACATCAAGTATTTAAGAAACAGAAAAGCTATATCGCTATTTCTAATCAAGTAGCAAATGAATTAAATGCAGAATTTGGCATTAGAGATCATGTTCATGTGATTCACCATGGGGTTGATTCTAGAACTTTTTGTCCAGTTATGGAAAATGTCATGGAGCGAGAGCAATTGAGAAAAAACCTTGGTATTTCTTGTGATGAAGTGCTTATTGTATTTGTAGGTGCTTATGCTCGCAAAGGCTTGTTGCAAGCTATACAAACTTTTGCCGCGCTTGCACCACATATTAAAAAGAAAACTAAACTTCTGGCTATTGGTCGTGGTGATCTTGATTTTTTTAAACAACAAGCTAAAGCTTTCAATATTGAAAAACATTTGCTTTTGATGAATTCTATCAAAGACATTGCCCCTTACTATCGTGCTTCGGATTTGTTTTTACTTCCTACACTATATGAACCATTTGGGCTTGTTATTTTAGAGGCGATGAGTTGTGGTTTGCCAGTGCTGGTTTCAAAACGTGCAGGAGCTTCGGAGCTTATTTGTGATGGTAAAAGTGGTGTTTTGATAGACGATCCGCTAGATGTTAATAAACTAGCACATCAACTAGAGCTTATGATCGAAAATCCCGAGATGCGTAAAAAATTGGGAGAACAAGCAAGGTTGGTCGCAGAAAAAAGATCGTGGGATCAGGTGGCACAAGAATATGCTACGGTTTTAGAGCCGCTTCTGCTAAAGTAATATGTTATGGTAATGAACATAGTTTCTTCGCATTGGACATTATTAGAGCTGGTGCAATTTTTTTGGCCTAAAATTTTATTTTCTATACTTTGTGGCGGGATTGTTGGACTTGAACGAGAGCTTAAAAGTAAACCAGCGGGTATTAAAACTAATATTTTGATTTGTGTAGGCGCTGCACTGTACACATCAGTGTCTATTTTGCTTTCTTCGAGTTATGCACAAAATGGATATTATGGTGATCCAGCCAGAATTGCAGCACAAATTGTTTCAGGTATTGGTTTTTTAGGTGGGGGAGCAATTATTCAATCTCGTGGTTCTGTGCAAGGTCTCACTACTGCTGCTACTATTTGGGTTGTCGCTGCAATTGGTATTTGTGTGGGTATTGGGCATCCAGATATTGCTATTTTAAGTTCTGTTACAGTTGTTTTAGTTTTAGTTGCAATTGGTTATTTTGAAGATCGGGTTTTAGGTAGGTCTATCCCTTTTCAATGTGAAATTTTAGCAGATGATCTAAGTGGGAGTTTGCGTGCTGTGATTCAGCAGGCTCTTTCAAGAAATGATTTAGTGTTAGAGGATTTTGATATAAGGCGTAGTGGGAACGAAAACACTATGTTTATTAAATATAATGGCAATAGAAATGACAATAAAAAATTTCTAATTGAACTTTGGGGAACTCCTGGGGTGAAAGAGGTTAGACACATTTGATTGGGTCTCGAATGATCCAGCGCAGGGTGTTTATTAGTGGTCGAGTACAGGGTGTGGGGTTTCGTGCAGCTACTTCGCTTGAGGCTTCTCGCTATCATACACTATGTGGATATGTTAGAAATTTACCAAACGGAGCAGTAGAGGCTGTTTTTGCTGGAGACGAAAATGTGGTTTTAAGCTTAGTGTCATGGTGTAAAACAGGGCCTTCGGCAGCTAGAGTCACTCATTTAGAGGTGTATGAAGAACTATTTGACTCCACTCTTACTACATTTTTAGTTAGATGATAAAATTTTCTTGCAAAACCATAGGGTTGTCGTTAGCGTAAATAATAGGACGACTTAAAAACCTGTTTTTTTAGATTAAGGGAGTGCTGTGTCATGACCAAAGCTGATTTGATTAATGTGATTGCGGATAAAGCCCATCTTCAACATAAACAAGCAGAACTTGTTGTAAATATTATTTTTGACATGATGTGCGATGCCTTAAAAAAGGATGATCGAATTGAAATTAGAGGTTTTGGTTCTTTTGTTAACCGTAGTTATGGCAGCTACCAGGGGCGAAATCCTAAAACTGGACAAGTGGTTCAAGTTCCACCAAAAAGGGTTCCTTTTTTTAAAGTAGGTAAAGAGCTTAAGGAAATGGTGGATTTATCCGGTAAAAAATAGGCTAAATTTTTAACCACAAAAAGGCAAAACACCCTAATGCGAAAATAATTCTATAGTATAAAAGACTTTTTAAGCCTTGTTGTTCAATTTGTTTTATAAAAGAAGACAAAATAAATATCCCGCTAATGCAGGTGACAATAGTGATTACAGCAAAATTCCAACCATTCCAATCAGTTTGTAAATTGAGTTCTTTGTAATATGAAATCAGACTAAACAGAAGAACAGGAACTGCGGCAAAATAAGAAAATTTAAGTGCGACACTTCTTTTATATCCTCTGCTTAAGCAACCAATTAATGTACTACAGAGCAGTTCGCAGCCATAAATTAAAGTAAGAATCTGCACAAGCCCTACCCAAAGGCAGTCCCAAATTGTCCAATCAAACATTTCTTTTTGTCTTTTTGTAAAATGATCTGAGGTCCATAGTAATACCGTAAAAATTATTAAGCTTGAAGAAATATAAAATTTATTTTCAAGTAAGAAATCAAAATATTGAGTAATATAATGGCTAGCAATGAAATATGGTAAAAATGTTATTAGTAAATACCAAGGTAGTCTTTCGTCCATGGCCATAGGTTTTTTTCTGTAGATTAGTACTTGTAAAAATGCAGAAAATAGACTTGCAAAGTCATGTCTAAAATAAATAATAAGAGCTAAAAGAGCACCAAGAGTACTAGCTGTTAAAAAGGAGTGAGTTACGCTTTGCCATTCTAAAAACTGAGGTACGAAGTTTATGTGTGTATTTGCAGAAAGAGGTAAAAACTCTGTAAAACTGTAAATAATACTTAAAACTACGTTTTGAAAAGTGGTCATGATGTTATCTGTATATCGTTAGCACACAAGTTTGAGAAATATTATTTTTAATGCATCATGCCGCGTTATGTAATTAAGGATTTTATGCTTCTTTAAACAATACCTGTGAGATGGAGTTGGGATATTTTTAAAATAATTTTACTCTCTCAGGCGCGGCATCCTGCCTCTGGGGCCCCCTTGGCCATCCATGGCCGGGTCGCATCCAGCTCCCCCAAGGCCTTCGCTCGCAAAATTATTTTAAAAATATCCCAAATTAATTTATCTAAATCTATCTCACAGGTATTGTTTAAAGAAGCATGAAGGATTTTATTTGTTTTCGACGCTAAAGTGTGCGTAGAATTTGTAGGAGGTAATATTTATGCAAGCTAAGAAGATTATAGTTTTATTTTTCGTGTTACTGGGTTTTGCAAGTTTTAGTTTTGCAGATCACGACAAGGACGTGGTTGCTTGTTATGTGAAGCAAAATCATTATTGGTCTGGCTATGGAAATTCTTGTTGGGCGATGGTGGATGCGGCAGGGATGATATTTCCTGCAGTCGAAGCAAAAAACTACAGAGTGAATTGTGATTATTATTATGGCAATGCTTATGTTACTTTTACTTCGCTTAGAGAAGTGCCAAAGGATCAATGTGCTGAACCACAAGAGGCGTATTGGCAGGCAAATCAGATGACAGTTTACCGTGATCCACAAGTATGCTGGCAAGTGGCAGATGCGATGGAGTGGTTGTTATCTGTTCTGACAGTGAGAAATGTTCAGTATTATGTTTATTGCAATCCAGGTTCTATGGGGTTTATTCAGTTTCAGTTTGAAGCTCTAGTGCCAAAACCAGCAATATAACGATTTTTATGGCATGACTTGCCACGCATAGTCAATTATGTTATCTGCACGATAGGAGGCAAGTTATGAATAAAAAAACCGTTTTACTATTAGGTTTATTGCTTGGTTTTTTATGCACAGTAGAAGTTTTATGGGCTGCTTCAAGTGTTTGTCCAGATTTAAAAGGCAAATATGAGTGTGATGGGGAAATTACCAAAGAGCGTTGGAGATCACTTACGATTGAGCATAGTGATGAAGACGCTGGGCGCAATCGCCTTGTGAGGGTTTATACGTTAGAGCCAGCCGAGCTTTTGTTTAATGGGAAGCTAAACAGTTATGGTAGCGGTACGGCTGATGAATGCAGAGCAGATGGAAAAAATCATTTTTTATCTAAGGAAAAACGAGAAGGTATGGTATTTCGGATCTCTTATCGTGGTATGTGCAAAAGCGTTGCTGATAGCAAGAAGTTGGAACTGGTTCAGCTCATAGAAGTAAAAAGTGAAGAAAAAAACTTAAATTCCAATAACGCATATTTATTTTATTTGGATTCAAATAATGATTTAGTTATTGCAAATGACGTTACTTATGAAGGGCCAGGAGCGCCAGAGCCCAAACACACTGTTTCAGTCTGCAAGCGTCAGTAAATGTTGACATTCTTCGTTGCCTGCACTACTTTTTAACTAACCAAATGAAATAACTTTGGGGGTGTAGTTGAGCTGGTTACAACGTCGCCCTGTCACGGCGAAGGTCGTGGGTTCGAGTCCCATCACTCCCGTATGTCGGTATATTCCGGGCACATCATTAACACTTTATACCGGGCACATAGTTTACACTTTTAGGCATATTAATCTCAAAACTAGGAGGACATATGCCTTGAAACCCATGTTTCTCAATTCAGCGCATCAAGTATATGTAATTATTAGCTTCACGAAAAAAAATATAGGCCGGAATATTAATCCTGATCGTTCACGTTGGATGCGTGGTGGGTTAATTTAGAATGGCCATTGTTTTAGACGAAAACACAGAATCTTTAAGTCCAATCACCTCCAATGCTTTTATAAGTTTTGGCTG
>JACRAO010000151.1 GCA_016213345.1 Bdellovibrio sp.
AGCTTGCCCCAAACAACAATGCGGTGCCACTCAGTACGCTCCTGCTTTTGTCCTGTAGTTTTATCATTCCAGATTTCATTTGTAGCAATACTAAAATTAGCAACTGCCGCTCCAGACGGTGTAAAACGAACCTCGGGATTTTGTCCCAACCTACCAACAAGTATGACTTTATTGACTGACATGAGAAACGATTAATCATTTGGGCGAAATATGTCAAGTAAAGAAGTTTGCTATAACATTGCGCGTTACAAGCTTATTCTTTTCTTAAGACAAGACTTCCTGCAAAGTCCTTGGCACTTAAGTAAAATAATATGATATCCTCAAATTCTTGGATTTCGCCTGTAATTTCAGACGATCCTGCTTTTGATTTTATTGATGATTTTATTGGTTTTATTTCTGCTAAAATTTCTTTGGGTAAAAAGGCCATTAGCTTTTTGTTTCTTAGTTTCAAGTCTTTTAAAATATATGTTTTATATTTTTTTCCATTAAAAAATAACATTAATTCACCCTTAACATCTGTTTTAGTTTGCCCACTAATTTGCAAATTTGTTTGAACTAGCTCCAAATTGCGTGATTCACGTTTAGGATATACGAAGTATCCTTTCCAAAAACCTAAAAATATAGGATTTACATTGTCTTCAGAGCTTGAAACTAAAGCAAGAGGCTTAATAGGTGCCTGAAATTTCCCATCTAGCCGATCCAAAATCCAACGTGCTTTTTCTTCTTTCTTGTACCGCTCAATTATATCTTGAGACCTTGAATTAGCAATTTTCTGAATTGCCTGTGCGGTTACTAGTCTAGTCTGTGAATCCGCATGATGAAGATACTTAGATAGAAAATCAATTTCTGCCACACCATGGGTAAACCCAATATTGCGAATAACGGAGTGTCGTATAACATCTTCGTCCGTTTTTTCAGCCTGTTGTTTCAAAAACTCTAGAGCTCTTGAATCATCTTTGAAAAAAGCAAGCCCTTCGACTAAACGTACTTTAGTATAAGTTTGAGTTGTTTTTTCATACATTGATATAATCACACTAGGAGCACCGGGCCCTAAATCAAGCCACCATCCAGGAGTGTCTTTAGGATGTCGTTGCGAAATGACGTCGTGAATCGCTTCTTCTATTTCTAAGTCTGTTTTAGCAAAAGAAACTGAAACTAATAAAAACAATATGAAATAACAAAACCATTTATTGAACATAAGGATTATAATTAATTATGCTACCTGAGTTTGTCGAGAAAATATTTCCATCTCCTTGTCCAGAACTATTGTAGTTTTTAGATGTCCACCACATAATATGATTAAATTGACACTCTGATTTATCTGAACAAAACGGATTACTTATATATTGCGACGCCGTGCACACAGAATTACATTCAGAACGACACGAGCTAATAGTAATCACAGCTCCGCTTCCTGTAGTAGTGCACTGAGGGGTATCCGGTAATTTATCATGTTCTGTGCCCGCGCTTTCACTGGGATGATTGAGGCCTAAAAAATGCCCCATTTCATGACTCACGGTGCTACCCATATCAATAAAGGCAGATTCTTGTAACCCAATTGGACAATCACTTCCGGGTGTACAATTTGGGTTATAAGTATTTAGTTTATTTAAACTGGCAAACACCGCACCACTAGATCCTGTGCCATTTACCATAGCTCCAGGAATCCCGCCTGCCATTCCTAAAACAGTTCCAGTTCCAGTATATGTGATACTGGTTGCTAAAAAAACATTTACGGCTTTTGTTTCCGCACTAGCACTCACTTGAGCACTGCCTGCCTGAAAAAGCTTATAAGCGTCACTAGTACTAATAGTTGCATAGCTATCCCCACCATTTTCACAGGTCCATTCATAGACATTTATCGTGCCCAGCTTTATAGCAGTAGATGCAGAATTCTGTGTATAGTAATGATTGTAAACATGAGTAAACAATGCATCTAAATTTTGTTTACCCTTATCAGTGCGTGATTGGTTAATAACTTTATTGCCTACAAAAATTACATTTATATCTAAAGCTCCATTTGATCCCGATCCTGCATTTCCATCTTTTTTCCTAATTATGGTTAATTTAACACTAGCAGAATACGAATCTCCTACAGTTGAGTAATTTGAAGTCAACAAAATATATTTTGCCGTATAAGTACCTGTACGAAGTTTTCCACCACTAAAAAAATTACCAGGCGAAGTAGCAAATGCACAACTTGGAGAACCACTTGTCCAATTACACGTAGGAAATATATTTACACTTGTATAATCACTTAATCCAAGATGTTGATATTGATCCCACCCAGTTCTTCGATCGGAAGCTGTAACACCTAAAACTGCAGAACCACCTGTGCCATCCGGGTCAGGTCCGCAACCTGTTTTTGCAACACAATTGCCACTCGTACAGGTATAAAATCCACTCGTACACCCAGAAATATTGACAAGTTCATTTGTGCCATCGTTTAGTGAAATTAAAACCGGATACGCATTACCTTGAGTCAATTGACTAGTTGGAAAATCTTTTGCCTCAGCAACTAGAGTTACTGAACCATTTGACAAAAGATCAGTACTCACATCAAGTCCGCTAAACGTAATAACATGCGAAGAACTTGCGTCATAAGACTGTGCAAGACCAGTTAAGAGACCCTGGCCTGTATAACTTGTTTTATAAACAGCAACCCCTGAATCATTGTGATTTGAGTCAGACACTCCAGATATATTTGGAGTCCAAGATGAACCCGCAAGAGCGTCGCAACCTGAAACCGTTGTAGTGGGTTCAACAGTGGTCGCTGCTTTTTTACAAGAAGAAATAAAAATAGATATCCCTAAAAAAATTAATATATTGAAAAAAAAACATCTCGCTTTCATAAAAAAAGCGGGGTACGTGCCTGTGTCAAAACAGACACCTCCCCCAAAATCCCTTCTCCCATATTTTACAGGTTTATAAAGAACAAGG
>JACRAO010000152.1 GCA_016213345.1 Bdellovibrio sp.
ATTTTTTGTAATTTAATTGACTTTGATATGCTTTATGGCCACAGACGGGATGTGATTGGATTTGCAAATGCTCTTATGGAATTTGATCAAATGTTACCGAAAATAAAATCGCTCATGGACCAAAATGACTTATTATTTATTTGTGCGGATCATGGCAATGACCCAACGTTTCGCGGAACAGATCACACAAGAGAGTACTCCCCACTTTTAGGCTGGTCACCAAACTTAAGAAAACTGAGAAATATGGATATACGAAACTCAAGCGATCTAGGTGCAACTGTTTTCGAAGCGCTTGTAGGCCATTCTTGCAACCTCAAGCATTTAAGTGGTAAATCATTTTTAACTGAAATTTTATGCTAGAGCTAAATCCAGCATCAATTATTCAAACCAAAAGAGATGGAAAAGAAAATTCAGAGGCACAAATTCAGTGGATGATACAGTCCTTTATAAAAGGAGAAGTTGCAGATTATCAAATAACAGCATGGTTAATGGCTATTTACTTTCAAGGCATGACAGTTTCAGAAACGCTAGCACTCACGAAGGCGATGATTAAAAGTGGTGAGAGATATGAGTTAAACCAAATTTCTGGAGTAAAAATGGACAAGCACTCTACCGGTGGAGTGGGAGATAAAGTTTCATTGATTTTAGCTCCTCTGGCAGCTGCTTGTGGCTTAAAGATCCCAATGATGTCTGGACGTGGACTAGGCTTTACTGGTGGCACATTGGATAAGCTTGAATGTATTTCAGGGTTTAATGTCAACTTAACTTATGACCTTTTGATACAAGTTTTGCAAAAAGTAGGATTCGCTATGATTGGTCAAAGCGAAAACATAGTTCCTGCTGATAAAAAGCTTTACGCTTTGAGAGATGTGACAGGAACAGTCGAATGTATTCCGCTCATTGCAGCTTCTATTTTATCTAAAAAAGTCGCCGAAGGGTCTGATGGTCTTGTATTTGATGTAAAAGTTGGAAGTGGAGCTTTCATGAAAACAAAGGAGAAAGCAAAAACTTTAGCAAAAACATTAATCAGATTAGGCAAAAATCTAGAAATCAACTGTCGTGCTTTACTTACTCAAATGGAACAACCATTGGGATATTCCGTTGGACATTCTTTAGAGCTTATTGAATGTATCGAAATTTTAAAAAACGAAGATCACAATAAAATTTTAGGAGCATTAGTGACATCAGGTTCTGGAGACTTAAAAGAACTCACCATTCAGCTTACGGCTCATATGTTAGAGTTGGGGAAAATATCAAGAAATCTAAAAGAAGCCAGACAATTAGCGTATAAAAAACTAGCTGATGGTAGTGCATGGAAAAAGTTTTTAGCCATGGTTCAAGAACAAGGAGGATCGACTGAGCAAGTATTGAATCCTAAAACACTACCACTTACTCAAAAAACTTGTGTATGGAAAGCGAAAAAAGCTGGATTTTTATCACAAATGCACACAGAAGTTATTGGCAAAATACTTATTGAACTAGGTGGAGGACGGAAAAAAGTCACTGATACAATCGATTATCGAATAGGCTTTATTTTCCATAAAAAATTAGGTTCTCGGGTAGGACAAGGCGAACCACTAACAACGATTTTCCTGCCAGATGCAATAAATCCACAAGTTTTAGATGATTTAGAGAGTTATTTCCACAGCGCATTAGAAATAACTCCGCAAAGAAAAACAAGTTCTAAACTTATATTGGAGGTTATACAATAAACTTGAAATTATTGCTTTTAAATGCCAAAACTATTAAGTGGGTGCGTTAAGCACGAAATATAAATGAAATATAAATATAATGACACAAAACACAATATATCAAAAAATAAAAAAGGCTGTGGATTTAGTTAAGCAAAAATCTGACATCCCCCCTGAGATTGGCATTATTTTAGGATCGGGACTTGGGTCTGTTGCTGAAAAGGCTAAAGATACAGTTCATATTCCATATTTGGAGATCCCCTTTTTTCATGGAACCACAGTCGAAGGACACAGCGGAAAAATGACCATAGGAAAGCTTTTTGATGTTCCCTGTGTCTTATTACAAGGCAGATTTCACCTCTATGAAGGTTATGATATGGAAGACGTGGTGTTCCCAACCAGAACACTTTGCGGACTTGGAATTCATACACTAATTTTAACAAATGCAGCAGGAAGCATAAATCCAAACTTTCAGCCAGGAGATGTAATGGTGATTTCAGATCATCTAAATCTTATGGGCAACAACCCTCTTCAGGGCATACAAGTGACACAGCTTGGTCCAAGATTTCCAGATCTTTCTGAAGCATACAACAAAAAATGCATTAACATTATTGAAAATGTTACTAAAGACTTAGGAATTTCACTAAAACATGGAGTATATGCTGGTTTGATGGGACCCACATACGAAACTCCAGCAGAGGTCCGAATGCTAAGAACCCTGGGTGCAGATGCAGTGGGTATGTCAACAGTACCAGAGTGTATTGCAGCTAATCACCTTGGAGTTAGAGTTTTAGGCATAAGCTGCATTGCTAATTTAGCTGCTGGGCAAAGCCCTCAAAAACTAACTCATCACGAAGTATTAGAAAGTTCAAAACTGGCAGCAAATAAATTAAGTTCAATTTTAGAAAAAGCAATTCCGCTATTAGTACACAAACCGAGTAAAGAATAAGGAATATTCTTATGAAAAAACTGCCTCCAGAACTACAAAGAATGTTTGAATACGCAAAAAAAGTGAGAGAAAATTCATACTCCCCCTATAGCGGGCACAAAGTAGGAGCTTCTTTAGTTACTGCGGATGGTGAAATTTTTTCGGGCTGCAATGTCGAAAATGCCTCATATGGAGCAACTGTTTGTGCAGAAAGGGCTGCCATTCAAAACGCCATTTCGCAAAGAGGAAAAATTGAAATTAAAGAAATTTTAGTACTCACAGATGAAAATCCCGCCTGGCCCCCGTGTGGAATGTGCAGGCAAGTAATTTCAGAATTTGCATTTCAAACTGCTATTGTGCACATTTGTAATTTAAGTGGAGAAACTAAAACACTGCCATTTGTTGAATTATTACCGAATGCTTTTTCTTTTCCAAAAAACAGTTAGCGCAAGTAATTATGAATAATCATATGACGAAAGCTCTCAGTCAAGTGGGTTGTATTTACTCCAACTAAACTCCAATTACTCCACCACCACATCCTGGACCAACACAAGATGAAGGTGTTGGTGTCGGTGTCGGAGTCGGTGTCGGTGTCGGCGTTGGTGTCGGAGTCGGAGTCGGCGTTGGTGTCGGTGTCGGTGTCGGCGTTGGTGTCGGTGTCGGAGTCGGTGTTGGTGTTGGAGTCGGCGTTGGTGTCGGTGTCGGCGTTGGTGTCGGTGTCGGCGTTGGTGTCGGTGTCGGCGTTGGTGTCGGTGTCGGCGTTGGTGTCGGTGTC
>JACRAO010000149.1 GCA_016213345.1 Bdellovibrio sp.
GCGTGAAGACTTTTGGTGCAGATTTGGATGAGCCGATTGAGAAAAATGCGAGGCATAGCACGGCCTATGTTGAGCGTTTTTCGATTGAGGCGAATTCAAAGGTGCCCAAATATGAGATGCCTGGTGTCTAGTTTATTCATGGACAGGCCCTTAGTAAGTACTTCGACAAATTAATATATATTATGATAATAAAGGTCTTATATGGATTATAAACCACCTGTCTCAGCGGTTATTTTAACCAAAAATGAAGAAAAACATATCCAACGCTGCCTGAACTCGTTAACTTGGGCAGATGAGATTTTAGTTATAGATGCTTTCAGTCAAGACAAAACAGTCGAAATCTGTAATGACTCAACAAGGCCATGGGCTCAAAATATAAAAGTAATTCAAAAACAATGGAATGGTTTTAAAGAACAAAGAAATTTTTCTATTAAAACCGCTAAAAATAATTGGATCTTAGTTGTTGACGCTGACGAGGAGTGCTCTTGGGATTTGGCTAAAAAAATTAAAAGTTTTTTTAAAGACTCAAAAGAACCACCCCACCGAGCTTATAAAGTACATAGAATAGAGTATTTTTTAGAAAAACCAATTCATTACGGAATCTGGAATCCAAGTTATCAAGATCGATTTTTTTATCGGGATGGGGTAAATTATGTCAACGATGTACATGAATATCCTATTTTTTCTGTCACTCCATCTAGAATTCACGAGCCCTTGAAGCATGCTGAAAACTTTGATGTAGATAAATTTATAAACAAAATGCATACATATACCAGCATTGAAGCCATGGATCGATTTTCAAAAGGTCAAAGAACAAATTGGTTTACTTTGCTCTTTGCTTTTCCTGCAATGTTTTTTAAAAATTATTTTTATTACAAAGCTTATAAAGACGGAATGCGTGGGTTTATTATTTCACTTCTTGAGGGGGTCTCTAGAGTAGTTAGACATATAAAAATTTGGAAATTAACTGAGCAAAATTTGCCAAAAGAAAAAATAAAATGACAATTTCAGGATTTACAATTATTAGAAATGGCATGTTATTTGAATATCCATTTTTAGAATCAATGCGGTCACTATTGCCATTAGTGGACGAGTTGATCGTCAATGTAGGGATAAGTGAAGATAATACTTTTCAAAAATTACAAGACTTTTCAAACTCCGAAGGCAAGGGAAAGATAAAATGTTTTTTAAGAGATTGGGAACTTTCAAAACCAGAAAATAAAATCAACGGTCTTGCTCTTTCTGAACAAACCAACTTTGCACTAAATCAGTGTAAAGGTGATTGGTGTTTCTATCTTCAGGCTGACGAGGTGTTGCACGAAAAAGATTATCATTATTTTCATAACATACTTAAACAAGTAGATAAATGTACAGACATTGATTGTGTTTTACTTAATTATTATCATTTTTACGGGTCTTACGATACACTGCAAACTTCACGTTCAAGCTACCGTAGGGAAATTAGAATATTTAAAAATAATAAAGGAGTTAAAAGCATAGGTGATGCACAAAGTTTCAGAAAAAATGGGCATGAAAAATTAAACGCCATAATCTCTCCAATGTATATCTATCACTACGGTTGGGTGAGAACTCCTGAAATAATGCGAGAAAAAACTTTTCATTTTGATCAGCTCTACCATGGCAAAGAAATAACTTCAGAAAACAAACAACCTTGGTCAGGCGATAATTATCGTTATAAACGGATCTTGGGGCTAAAAAAATTTCATGGTACACATCCTGTGGTTATGCAGAAAATAATTTCTCAAAAAAACCATACATGGGATTTTAAAAAACTCCCATTAACCTGGCAGTTGAGTGACCTTAAGAAAATATTTCTAGATAGCATCGAAAGATATACAGGGATTAGATTTTTTGAATATCGAAATTATAAGATTATATCAAAGGATTTCCAACATGGGCATATCCATAATAGCCACAACCTATAATCAACCTTTGCAGCTTTCGCTTTATTTAAAAACATTAGCTTCTCAAACTATTAATGATTTTGAAATAATAATTGCAAATGACGGAAGCACGGATGAAACAAATACAGTAATTGAGAAAGCAAAAAAAGAACATTTTGGTGATAGACTTATCCATGTTTGGCAAGAGGATTTGGGCTATCGAAAAGCCAAAATCTTAAATCAGGCTATTTTAGCATCTAAAGGCGCGACACTTATTTTTACAGATACAGATGTGCTTTTACACCCACGCTTTATTGAGGATCATCTCAAGTTTTCCGAGCAAAATACACTTTTCTTAGGAAGACGGGTTAATCTAAATCACACAGTTACAGATTGGATTTATCAACACACTGAGCTTTTGTTTTCTAAGCATTTTTATTTTAAGATTTTGCTATCAGGAATAGGTCAAGATCCCACTCACAATGTATTTCGAAGTTTTCGGATTACCCCTAGTGTTTTAGTGAAAATTTTCAAATTAGACACAGTTCCTGATTTGCTAGGATCAAATTTTTCTATTTGCCGTGATTTATTATATAAAATTAATGGATTTAATGAGTCACTGGAGCATTATTGGGGAGAAGATGGTGATCTTTTTATTAGAGCACGTAATAGTGGAGCAAAAATCATGGGCCATAAATCTTATGCTATCCAATTTCATTTATGGCACAAAAGAAAAACGTATAATCCAGATGTAGAACAGCGATATAGAGAAAAACTATCTGATTTTAACTATAAATTTTGTAAAAACGGATTAAGTTAACTCTTCCTGCCAATTCCGTAATAAACAAAGCCCTTATCTCGCAGTTCTTTAGGATTATAAAGATTTCGTCCATCAAATATGACAGGAGTTTTTAGAGTAGCTTTAATACGATTGAAATCAGGATGCTTGAATTCGTTCCACTCTGTTACAACTATCAATGCATCTGCACCCTCAAGAGTTTCATAATTTGTGTTGCAATATGTAATTTTATTTCCGATTATGTTTTGTGTATTTGCTATAGCCACTGGATCGAAAGCGCGTATTTTTGCTTTCTCATCTAAAAGTGCATTAATGATACTCA
>JACRAO010000150.1 GCA_016213345.1 Bdellovibrio sp.
CAATAAATAAGCGCTATATATTTTTTGTGGGTCTAGTGCGTCTTGTGCTTTTGTTTTCACCAGGTCTACTATATTTCTTACAGTAGATTTCGTATTACTTCTTATGATTTTGTTTCTTGTATTTCGCTTAACATTCTGCCTAGCCCGTTTCAATGAACTGCGCGTATTTGCCATTTTTCACTCCTCGTTTGGTTCTTAATACACTTGTTTTGAAAGTTCTGCACTATAAATATCAACGCCTTTTTCTAATGAAGTAAAAGGCTTTGTATAGCCTTCTTTTATAAGACGATCCATTTTAGCTTCTGTAAAATACTGATACCTTGGTCTTAATACTTCAGGTGTATCAATATAGATAATTTTTGCAGGCTTTTTCATAGCAGCAAAAGTTGCATTAGCTAAATCAAAAAATGTTCTGGCTTTTCCTGTGCCTAAATTAAAAATCCCGCGCCGAATTGGTTTTTCTAAAGCAAAGTGTAAAACATTGGTAACATCTACTATAAAGACAAAATCCCGTTTTTGATGGCCATCTGCGATACCTTCTTTGTGACTTTTAAAGAGTTTCAAATATCCAAATTCTGAAATTTGATCATAAGCATGTAGCACTACAGATGCCATGGAACCTTTGTGGCGTTCTCCAAAACCATATACATTAAAAAACTTAAATCCGGACCACATAGGTGGTTTGAACCCCCTCTGCTCTTGCTCTAAAACCCATAGATCAAAGAGTTGTTTGGATTGGCCATATGGATTAAGAGGTTTGAGTTTTGGTATGATCTTCTCGTCATCATCGTAACCTAGTTCACCGGCTCCGTAGGTAGCTGCACTACTGGCATAAACTAGTGGGATTTTATTGTCAGAAGCATAAGTCCATATTTTTTTTGAGTATTCCAGGTTAACTTTAGTTAAAAAATTTTCATTAAGCTCCATTGTGTTTGTACAAGCTCCAAGGTGCACAATGGCTTGCAATGCTGGTTTATTGGTGTTTAACCACTTAAATAAATCCTCGGGCTCGATAATTTTACCAAAACGGATGCCTTGGTGTTCTTTTCTGGAGTCTTCTTTTAGATCAACACAGAGCGTTTTGATATTTTGTCTATTACAAGACTCAACAAAACGAGCGCCAATAAAGCCCAAAGCTCCTGTTATGAGTATAGGATTTTGTGTTTTCATATTTATTGGTGGCATTATAGCATATTAAGATACACGTGTGATTTATGATACTTTTAAAGGCACCTATAAAAACTCTAATCGTTGAGGATGTGATAGAAATGCAAGCTATGTTGGTTGAGTTTGCAAATAAAATCAACCACTTAGAGGTTATAGGCAGTGCGAAAAACACATGGGAAGCACGTAGGCTAATCGCAAAAACGCGTCCTGATCTTATATTTTTAGACGAAGTGCTGCCCGGTGAGTCAAGCCTAGATTTGCTAAACGAACTTTCAAGAGATGGGATTTTGGTTTTTTTGATTACTGGTTTAGAGCAGCCGTCCCCTCTGTTGCCAACAGGAGCTCTTTTAAGGCTTAAAAAACCAAGTTGGGATACGTTTGAACACGATCTGAGAGTCTATCAAGACAAGGTAAATGAATTTTTTGTTATAAACAAAACTTGACGTTAATACCATATCTTGTTAGTGAAAATTAGATATGGCAGTATCTATTCGGTTGGCAAGGCAGGGCGCTAAACAGCATCCACAGTATTTAATTGTAGCAATAGACAGACAGAGAAAACGAGATGGTGTTTATTTAGAAAAATTGGGTTATTATTTTCCTAAAGCTAAAACAGCTAAAGAAAAGGTAAAGGTTAACGTAGAAAACGTGCGTGCATGGCAAGCGAAGGGTGCTCAAGTTTCAGAAACTGTGAAACAATTACTAAAAGAAGTAACAAAGTAGCGGTAGAAGTAGTCATGTAAGCACCAGAGAAGTAAGACGAGAGGAGAATATATTATGCCAAACTCAGCGCCAAATTCAGCATTAGATGTGCGTCAGATACAAGCAAATCATCAGACAATCACTTTGGGCAGCAAAAATCCTAACGAGCTTTCTGTATTAATTGAGTATATGGCAAAAATGTTGGTTGATCTTCCGGACCAAGTGTCTGTTCATGAAATTATCGGAGAAAACACTACAGTAATTGAACTAAAAGTCGCAAAAGAGGATTTAGGCAAAATTATTGGCAAACAAGGTCGCACAGCAAGAGCAATAAGAACGATTTTGAATGGTGCTTCGACAAAACTTAGAAGAAGAACAGTTTTAGAAATTGTTGAATAAAAATAAATTGCAGATTTTTTTCTTAACTCTATTTCCCAAAGTATTTCATGCTTTTTTGAATTCCAGCCTTTTAGAGAAAGCTCAAAAGAAAAAGCTAGTTACGTTTAATATAATTCCTATTAGAGATTTTGCTAAAGATAAGCATAAAAGAGTAGATGACAGTCCATACGGTGGGGGAGAGGGGATGCTTTTAAAAGCTGATGTACTGTATGCGGCTTGGAAGCACGCGATTGCAGGCAAAAAGAGCAAGAGCGCAAAAACAATTTTACTTTCACCACAGGGTCAGCTCCTAACACAGAGCGTGGCAAAAAAATTAACACGACACAAGAAACTTATCTTTGTATGTGGTCATTATGAAGGAGTCGACGAACGTTTTATAAAACTTTGTGTAGACGAAGAAATTTCAATTGGCAATTACGTTCTAATGGGAGGCGAGTTGCCGGCTCTTGTGCTGGCAGAGACTGTAGTTCGTTTGTTGCCGGGCGTAGTTGGCAATGCAAAATCTTTAGACGAAGACAGCCTAGAGCATGGACTATTGAAATATCCTCAATACACACGCCCAAAAGAGTTCATGGGATTAGACGTGCCTGAAGTACTCTTAAGCGGAAACCACAAAGCGGTTTTAGAGTGGAAAACAAACCAACGCCTTATGCAAACTAAAAAAAAGCGCCCCGATTTATGTTAATTTCTTTTCGCAGATAACTCTTCGTCAATCATTTCAGAAAAAGCATCAAATGGCAAAGCACCAGTTATTAGCTGACCATTAATGAAGAAAGTTGGAGTTGAGCGCACACCAATTTTTTCGCCATAATTTAAATCTTCTTCTACATGGTTTTTATACTTTTTAGAGTTAATGCATTCATTAAATTTTTTCATGTCTGCGCCTACTTCTTTTGCATACTTCTCTAGATTGGCATTGTCCAGTTTGTCTTGATTTTTGAACATTTTGTCATGATATTTCCAAAATTTATCTGTGCTCTGTTCGTTAACACACATCGAAGCTTCTGAAGCTGGCTTTGCCAGTGTATGTCCTGGAATTGGGAAATGTTTAAATGCAAAACGCACTTTTTTTCCGTATTTCTTCTTTATGTCGCTAACCGTATCTACTACCCTGCTGCAATAAGGACATTGAAAATCAGAAAACTCAACAATGGTAACTGGAGCACTTGTACCACCAAAAGTGGGAGCATTGCCTACTTCGACTTGAACATTCATCCTTGGTTTTTTGAAAAACACTTCTATGGGTGTACTTTTTGTGAGTTTTGCCACGTATGCGTCAATTGATTCTTGCCTTTTTGTGGTTTTCATATACGAAAAAATTTTTTCTTTTATTTGTGCATTTATTTGATTTTCTGGAAGCCTCTTGTCTTTGACAAATTTTTGATATTCTTTTTCAGTGATCTTAATGTCACTGCCTACTACTTTTTTATTAATAAATTCTTCTGTACTTAAGCCAGCTTTTTTTGCTTCAGCACCAATGAGTTTATCAACCAAGAGTTTATTGAGGCGGTCCATTTTTAATTCATACTCTTTTTTCTTAAGTTCAAAGAAATCAAGTTTGTCATCTGAAATAAGCGCTTCTTCGGAGATTTCTTCATTTCCTATTTTTGCCACAATTCCAGCTCTTGGAGGATCCTTAAAAATAAATTGTGGTTTTGCTTTCGCAGTTTGGTTTGAGCATGCAAATAAAATCACAAAAAGCACACTTGAAATTATACAAACAGCTACTAAATTTGATAAAAGCTTATTTTTAAACGTCATTGTTCCTCCTAGTTTAGATTTTCTAATTATCGTAAGTCAGTTCTACAATGTATGCAACGAAAAATAATTTTTTTTGCTCTAATTCTGCCATAGGCCAACAAAAGTCCAAGCACTATCTGAATTGCAGTCCAAATCCATAACCACATATGCTTGTTTGAAAGCCTTGGGGCACAAACTAGAAAGGCAAAAAAACTAAGAACAAATAAAATTTGGGTTAATAGTGGATAAGAGTGCTTTTTTCTTTGGATCATTGGTTTATTGCAAGTTGGACATAACGAGTTTGTATCATAATGTGTCATATTATATGTTCGGTTTAAATATTTTTAACAACGTCGTGTAAGTGCAGGATGCCAACAAGTTTTTGTTCGGTATTAATTACAGGAAGTGCACTAATTTTGCTTGTTCGTTTTTCCATAAGATCTAATGCATCTTTAGCTAGCATTTGAGGTTGTGCTGTTATGGGGTTTGTGTGCATGAGTTCAGATGCAGTCATCTGAAAAAGCTTTTCTCTATGAAGTTTGAGTACTCTTCTTAGATCCCCATCTGTAATAATGCCAAGTAGTTTTTGATTTTCTACAATTAGCACTGTGCCTAATTTTTTTTGTGTTGCTACTATGATTATCTCATCAAAAGAAGCGTTAGGTAAAACTAGAGGTATTTCATCTCCTTTGTGCATCAAAGCCTCTACTGTGCAAGAAAGTCTTTTTCCCAGTGCTCCTCCGGGATGATTTTTAGCAAATTCACTGGGTTCAATCCCTCGCATTTTCATAAGTGTTATAGCTACAGCGTCTCCGAGAGCTAATGCTAAGGTAGTGCTAGCTGTGGGGGCTAGTTGGTGTGTACAAGCTTCTTTGTCTACAAATGCATCAATCCATAGATCAGCTTTGTGTGCAAGTTGAGAATTAGGATTGCCACCTAAGCACACTGTGGTAAGTCCACGACTTTTTAAGACAGCAATTAGTTCTAATAGTTCAGGCGTATTGCCAGTGTTACTTAAAGCAAATAACACATCATTTTGATGTGCAAGTCCTAGGTCTCCATGTAGCGCCTCAGTTGGGTGCAAGAAAATCGCATAACTACCTGTGCTAGATAAAGTAGACGCGATTTTTTGTGCAATTTTTCCTGATTTGCCTAAGCCAGTAAGAATAATTTTTCCGTCCTCATCTAATGTCTTTTTAAATAACTTGAGGGCTTTTATAGCTTGTTCAGAGTTATTAGGAATGTTTAATCGCTCGACGCATTGTGTAATAGCATCTTGCTCGATTCTGAGTACGTTCTTAAAGTTTTCTAATAGTTCTAAATCTTGTCTTTCCACCATAATAATACCTTTAAATCATGTTTAGTTGACAAAGATCAATAGGTTTTTTAACCTTAATGCTATCTGGGGGGATATATGATTAAACAAATAATCGTTAGTGTTTTGTTGTTTTTAGGGCTTCATAATAATACTGGTTATTGCGAGTCATTAGGGTTTGACATTGAAACTAGCTCCAATAACTCTAATAATCTGGTTGTTGTTGTGGATGATGTTACTTTAGAGCCTATTTTAGATGCTGAAGTAGTTATTTCTGATCTTTTCTTTGAATATTTTACTTTTGATGATCCTATAGCATTTTATGGCACTACAAATAGGGAAGGTAAGTTGGAATTTCCGTATTTTAATAGTGCAGGGGTAAAAGCTATCACGGTTACTAAAGACATGTATATTCAGTTCACAGTGATTGCTTTTTTCAATGAACTAGATAATAAATTGACTATTTACTTAAAACGCATTTTGATTTCTTCACCAATGAGTGTAACTTCGGGCGTTTTTAAGGATTGGGATCCATTGCCTGGTAAAAAATATGTTCAAGCTGGCTTAAGCTTTAGAGCTTTACACGCGCTAGATGTATTGGATTTTCAGGTTGGGACATTTTTTTCGCCTTTAACA
>JACRAO010000155.1 GCA_016213345.1 Bdellovibrio sp.
ATAGGTTTTTTTTCGCGTATGAAGATTTTTTCAAATAAAGTGATTTCTGGAATTTTGAGATTACTAGGATTTGGATGATTTTTATAAATGTCTTTTTGGTTTTCGATAATATTCCATTGGTGTTTTACTTTTTGAAGCTCTTTTAGAATCCATGCGTAATAGTCTTCATGATCTGTTTTGATTTCAAAAATCCCACCTGGTTTAATGATATTTGAGATTTGAGTCAGTCGTTCTTTAGTGAAAAAACGTTTTTTTTGTTGAGATTGTTTTGGCCAAGGATCTGGGAAAAAACAATAGAGATGGTCAATTTCATGTTGTCCAAAAATATTTGCAATTCTTTCGGCATTTGCTTTTAAAAATAAAGTATTAGTTAGATGTTGTTTATTCGCTTTTTCAGAGGCCTTATAAATTTGTTTTAGCTTCCAATCAATGCCTATAAATGCGCATTTTGGATTTAGTCTAGCTTTTTCTAAAAGGTAATGCCCACCGTTGCATCCAATCTCGACATGAAGCTCGGGTGGATAGTTTTTAAAACACTCCCGCCAACGAGTTTGATTATTTTCTGTTTCTTCGTTAACGAAGCATCTTGTACCACAAAAAGACCTAATTTTTTCAAAGTAAGGATTTTTTGTAGACGAATAGGGAGGAGCTGATGTGCTTATTTCTTCCCTAATATCTTGTACATTCCCGTGCCACAAGTTTCGCATTTCCCTTGTAAAGCTTGTCTGCCATTTTTCATGGTGACAGTTTGGGCGTCATTCATTTTCTTTTTAGATTTACATTTTACGCAATACGCTTCTGTTTGTGAAGATTGAGTTTCTTGGTCAGACATTGAATCTCCTTAAATTAATAACTTAAACAGATACCCAAAGAATGTAGCTTTTGTCAATTAACTAATTAATTTAAGTGCCAGTTGAGGTATTTGGTTTGCTTGTCCTAATGTTGCCACATTTGCTTGTGTTAGGATATTTTGTTTGACCAGTTCGCTTGTTTCTTCTGCCATGTCGGTGTCTCGAATACGACTATTGGCGCCTTCCAGGTTTTCTCGATAGATAGACAAGTTATTGATTGTTGAGAGTAATCTGTTTTGCAGCGCTCCAAGTCCGGCTCGGTTTTCTGCCAGTTTTTGTATTGCTCCATCAATCATTGTCATGTTTTCCTGAGCTTCTTGTTTTGTATTTGTAGAGACACTGGTTATGCCTATGCCTTCTAAGGTTGACACGCGATTTCCTGAATCAAAAGTCAATCGATCTTCGATTGGATTATTATTGATTCCGATTTGAATATCTAAATCACCCGAATGTCCATTGAGGAGCTTGGTGCCGTTGAATTCAGTAGAGTTTGAAATTCTATCTACTTCAGCTTTTAAATGCTGAACTTCTTTATTTATAAACTGTCTTTCCGGGTCCCCAATTGTGTCTGAAGCTGCTTGGATAGAGAGTTCTCTTAGTCTTACTAAGATATTTCCGACCTCGTTTAGAGCTCCTTCAGCGACTTGCACGAGGCTGATGCCATCGTTTGCGTTCCTGCTGGCTTGTTTCATACTACGAATATTCGCTCTCAAACGTTCGCTAATAGCTAATCCAGCAGCGTCGTCACTTGCATGGTTAATACGACTGCCAGATGATAAGCGTTCTAGTGAACGATTTTGAAGTGCTACGTTATCGTTTAAGAATCTTTGTGCCGACAGGGCTTGTACATTTGTTGCAATTCGAAGGCTCATAAACAGTCTCCTTAGACATAATTGTCTTTTTTATCCTTCCAAATTGTCTGGATTTTCTTTTTGGCGATCCCTGCCTAATGACAACTTAATGATCGGAGCGACAGGATGTAACTTTAGAAAAAAAGCAAAAATATCAAGTACTTATACATTACTAAAATAGTCAAATTAAAGCGTCCTTATTGTTAGGGAACTTTTTGCCGAGACTTCTTTTGAATGATCTCTTTTAGGTCCATATTAGTTTACCTGGTTCCTGTCTTTACTGTAGCGCTTATGGGAATTGCACAATGTAATCCCGGAATAAAAAAGATTTGCTCAGTTGATTTTCCACAGTTTAAAGAAAAAATAGAGCTTTCTAAAAATTCATTAGAAAGGCTTTCTAATTCAGATCGCAGTGTAGCAGCTAGGGTTCCCATGAAAAGTATAGATCATCAATATATTGAGTTAAATGCAGATGGACGACAACAATGGATTCGTTGGGCAGAACATGAGCTTGTAGAAGTTCAAAAACTTATGGATTGGATTTCTGAAGAATCTTCGTTTAGAGATTCATATTTAGATTTGTCTGAAATAGCCAATCATATTTTGTATTTTCATGGTTATGCTAAGCAAGGAAATACTGCAAAAATGAATAATGTTTTAGAGTTTATTGTTAAAAAAATACAAAAAATTCAACTAGAAACCTGTTCTAAAACCGAGTCATTGTAATCTCTCTCAACTCATGATAAACAAAAAAAATGCTTAAAACAGATATTTGTAGATAAAAGGATATGTCAACTCACGTGTCTTGTACCAATCACACAAAACGTCCTTTTGTGTTCGAAGGCACAACCATGCAATACGCCCCAGATACTTCTGTTAGACTTGAACACTTAAAGTTAGTGTGCACTATTGATCCACGTCAAAAATCTTTACAATCAGTTGTAACACAAAAAATCCGCCTTATTGATCCAAATGTAAAAACGCTAACCTTAGATCAAGTTGGGCTTGCAATAAAATGGGTAAAGCTTAACCAAGAAAAAGCAAAATTTTCTTGTTTAGGTGACAAACTTTATGTTGAATTACCGAGTAAAAAACAGCAAAATTTTGAATTAGAAATTGATTATGAAGTCAAAAATCCAAGAAAAGGGCTTTATTTTATTGGACCAGACTCTGATTACCCTTCAAAGCGTTATCAGGTTTGGTCACAGGGAGAGGATCAGGACAATCGCTATTGGATTCCTACTTTTGATTACCCAAATCAAAAAGCAACAACAGAAATTATTGCCAGAGTTCCAAAAGGTTTTACTGCGGTTTCTAATGGGGCACTTTTATCTCAGAAAGCGGAAGGTGAATGGGTAGAGTTTCATTACAAGCTTGGCGTTCCTCATGTTACGTATTTGATCTCACTTGTTGTTGGTGAATTTGAAATGTGGAGCGACGAGGGCCCTGATCACTTACCTGTCGTTTATTATGTTCGTCCCGGACAAAAAGAAAATGGTAAAAGATCTTTTAGTCGAACACCGAAAATGATCGAAGTTTTTTCGAAAAAACTGGGTGTCCCATATCCTTACGAAAAATATGCCCAAGTGGCTGTTCAGGATTTTGTATTTGGTGGCATGGAAAACACCTCTGCAACAACACAAACTGAGAGGACTTTGCATGACGAAAGAGCTCATTTGGATTTTAGCAGTGATCCTTTGGTTTCGCACGAGCTCGCGCATCAGTGGTTTGGAGATTTAGTCACTTGCAGGGATTGGTCACATGCATGGCTAAACGAAGGCTTTGCTACTTTTATGGAGCGTGTGTGGATCGAAGAAAATATCGAAAGATATGGCAGCCAAAAAGTGGAAGAAGCAAAATATTATTCGCATCTTGAATTTAAAGACTACTTAGAAGACGATCATGAAAAATATCGCAGATCGGTTGTTTGCAATTTATTTCAAGATCCAATGGATATTTTTGATAGTCATTTGTACAACAAAGGTGGAGTTATATTGGTATTGCTTAGGCATATTTTGGGCGATGATCTTTTTTGGACGTCCATTGAAAATTATTTAAAATCAAATGCCAGAAAAAATGTCGAAACTATTGATCTAATTCGTGCAATCGAGGAAGTAACCGGAAAGAACATGAGATTGTTTTTTGATCAGTGGATTTATAGCGCAGGCCACCCGGAGTTTGAAGTCAAATATGAGTGGATCACAGACAAAAAGCAAATTGAACTAGTGATTGAACAAAAACAAGTTTCGGGCAAAGCTTCATTAGAAAAAGATGGATTTGTTACTCCCGTGTTTCAATTACCCATAGCGTTAGAAGTAGAGTTTGAGGGTGGCAAAGTAGAAAAATATAGTATTAATTTAAAAACTGAAAAAGAGCGTTTGTTTTTCCAAGTTCCATCACAGCCTTTGAAGGTGAGATTGGATCCAGGTAATTTTATTCCAAAAGAAATGAAATTTCCCAGACCACGGGAGCTTTTGTTTTATCAGCTTGAGCATGATCCGGATTGCACGGGAAGAATAGAAGCTGCTTGGGAGCTAAAGCAAAATTGGGATTGCACAGTAATCGAAAAATTAGGACAGGCACTTTTAAAAGATGTCTTTTGGGGTGTTCAAGCTGAAATTGCAGAAGTTTTAAGCGAAATTAAAAGCGATTTTTCTAGAGAAGCACTTATTAAGGGACTTGCAGTTGCAAATCATAAAGCAAGACGAGCGGTGGTAAAAGCTTTAGGAAAATTTAAACATCCCCAGGTCGTAGAAGCATTAAAAAAACACGCACAAGCGGATCCAAGTTATTTTGTCGAAGCTGAAGCTACTTATAGCTGGGCGTGTTCTATGGGTGAGGATGAAAAAGCCAAGCCAGAAACTTTAGAGTTTTTACTTTCACAACTAAAAAAAGAAAGTTGTCGCGATGTGATACGTTGTTTTACTTTTAAGGCAATAAGTGAACTTCCTGGTGTGGATGCAGGATTATTTTTAGATGCACTAGATGTTTTAAAAACGTGGAGTACGCGCGGTATGCCGATAGAAGCTAGATTAGGCTCTATTGACGCATTGGCTCAAATTGCAAAAACCGCAGTGCGCCATATAAAACGAGATTTGTTTGAGGTTTTCAATCAACTAGCTAATGAAGATGATTTTCTTGTGCAATATACACTCATTGCGGCACTTGCAAAAACTGAAGCTGCTCAGGCAATTCCGATTTTAGATAAAATTTATTTTTTAACTGTAGACTCGCGCATTAAACGTGAGGCTAAACTGGTCAAAGATTCACTCTTGATTTCTGGTTCTGCAGCGCAATCGGTTGCAAAGTTGAGAACTTCTTTAGAAAAACTTGAAGAAGAGTATAAAAAACTGCGTGATAAAGTTGAGTGTAGTAACAGGGCTTAGTTATAACGCACTATAAGGTGCAGGTTAATTTTTTATTATTTCTATTTCCTGTGTGTAATTTACCCCTGATGAGTATAGGTGTTCGATTTTGATTTTGTTGGAGCCTGTGGCAAGGGGGATATAGTCTGTTTGAAATTTTTTTGCATTTTCCTCAATAAAAACTGTGGCTGAATAGCTATTGGCTGTGTTTACTATTTTGGTGTTTAAAAATTTTTGGTTACCCTGTGAAAGCTGCTCTATCCCGCAAAGTGGCCCTGTAATTCGGATTCTTTCTGAAGCAATACTTTGATGTGTGTTTTCGCAGTTGACCATTAGATTCTCTAAGACTTTGTAAGAAGCAGGTTGTCTGTTTTCATCTTTAGTGGCAAGTTTGAGTTCATTAAAACTAGTAGAATCATTGAATAAACTGTATACAGAATTTAAAAAAATAAGCGCCACTACTGAAAAAATTACAATTTCAACGGGGTTTATCTTATAACGGTTCCCATTCTTTGAACCATCCATGTACTTACTATCGGCATGTCATTGAAATGACTTAACTCAATATTCTAAAACATCATAAATCATGGTATGAGAACTCTATTATGGATCTGTTAGGCCAATCAGCTCTTATTTTGACAGCTTGCAGCTTTGCCTTTGGTGTGTCTATTCTGTCACGTAATGTTAAAAATAAGCTCTACCTTGCCTTTGCTGCTATTTGTACGCTTATCTCGGTTTGGGCATTCTCATTTTCACTGTTTAAGATTTGGAATTATTTTGAATTTTATCGTTTTCATCTTTTATTTAACCTTTGGTTATCTCCAGTAACTTTAGCTTTTATACGCTTCATGGTCAGAATTCAGGATTCGTTTAGCAAACGCCTTTTTGAACTGAGTCTGCTAACTTCAGGGTTTTTAACTTTTGCATGGCTTTTTCATTATGATCAAAAAATTAATTGGATTTTACAGTGGATTTATTTTTCTCCTGGCTTTGTCATTATTCAGATTTTTTACTTAATGTGGATTGATCGTAAATTAAAACGTGGCCTAAAAAGATTGCCAAAATTACCAACGGTTGGTTTTGGAAAACGAAACCTAATATATCTGGGTGGTCTTTTGGTTTTGATTACTTCTGTTATGGACCACGTACATTGGGAGATCATGAGCGGAGTAATACCAACTCTTGGAAATATAGGACTTTCTATTTATTTGTTTTTCTTGAGTCAAGCTATTACTCAACAAAGATTATTAAACATTGGTGCCCTGTTTTCGCGTTTTGTGGTTTTACTGATTGTAGCATTAATACTCACTGGTATTTATACAGTGCTTGTTTCTTGGATTCAAAACAGTCCTGGGCTTTTCTTTTTAAACTCTTTTATTAGTTCGTTTTTGATTTTGGCACTATTGGACCCTTTGAGAACTGCTGTTAGATACCTAACGCTGTTTTTGCTCAAAAAACAACATCAAAAACTTTATGATACTTTATTAGAATCTCAAAGAAAACTTGTTGGAGTAGTTGATCTTGGAGCTTTATTTCAAGCTATTTTACAAACTGTAGAACAAACATTACAACCCAAAAAAGCTTCTCTTTTTTTATTAAGAACTGAAGGAACTAAGTTCAGAAGAGTGAGAACTCTTGGCAAAGAACAAGCTCAGGGCAATACACCTAGAGAAGTTTTAGCCAATCATGCTTTATTGCAATATAGTTTAATGTTTTATAAAAAAGGTGAACTTCCTATTTTATTGGACCAGGTGTTAGAAAACGAACTAGATCGAACAACAAGTCATGAACAAAAAATACAGATTATAACTCTAATACAGGATCTGAAAGCGCTTGAATGCAATTTGCTGATTCCTCTTATTTGTTCTAGACAAATTTTGGGCTTTGTCACTGTGAGCATCGAAACTCCGCCTGCCCCATGGGGCAGTAATTGGGGACTGCTTTCTATGATTTATCCATATTTTGAAGAAGCCGCAAAAACACTTCAAAATATGGAAGTTTTTGTCAGACAACGAGAAAAAGAACGATTAGCAACTTTAGGAGAAATGGCGGCAGGATTAGCTCATGAAATTAGAAATCCACTAGGCGCAATCAAGGGTGCTGCACAGTTTTTGGATCCAGCCATTCCCAGACCGGAAAGCCGTTTTTTGAAGATAATTATCGAAGAAGTTGATCGTCTGAATCGAGTAGTCATGCAGTTTTTAGAATATTCTAAACCAAACGCATTTGATTTTAAAAAAACAGACGTTCATGTATTGGCTAAAAAAACCATAGACTTATTGAGGCCGAGTTTAAAGCCAGAAGTTTTTTTAGAATTTATGCCATCTCATAAAAACGCACTTGTTTTAGTGGCTCCTGAGCAAATTCAGCAAGTACTATTGAATTTAGTGCAAAATAGTATAAAAGCTGCAGAAAATACAGCACAGCCATCTGTTAAGGTTTTTATTGATGTAGAAGGAGATCATGCACAAAGAGAGGTATTGATTTCTGTTGAGGACAATGGGGTTGGTATTAAAAAAGAAAATTTAGATAAA
>JACRAO010000156.1 GCA_016213345.1 Bdellovibrio sp.
GTGCCAAAACAAGATAAAAACAAAGCCAAACTAGCCAGTAGTGTAATAAAACAAAGCGCTGTCTCTGGCAAAAAACTTTTAGAGAGGAGGATATTCTCCAGTAAAATACCAGGTGGGAGATGAGATGGTGCATGGATACATGCTAGAAGAAAAAGCGCACTTACTCCTAACAAAATACGAAACAAAATATTGAATTTAAAAAGATGAGAAAAATTTATTTGAAAATAACGTATTAAATGAATAATTCCAGCCGATAGCACTCCACATAAAATCGCCAAAGACAATAGCCACATCCATTGTTGCAATCTATAAATATCAAAACTAAACAATTCTAAACCGAAATGAAATCTCTCTAATAAAAATGTTCTATCCAAGATACGCACACTCACAAAAGCGCTTAACCCACTAATAGCTACAGACAGAGTACGTCCTCCAAGTCCTAGCTCAATAGGCACTAAAACTGCAGCAAACGGGGCTCCAAAACTAGCAGACAAACCAGCCGTCAAAGCGCTTGCTGAGTCTGTTCTTCGCATTTGTTCAAACCATCGCGAGGAACGCGGACGCTGCAAAGCGGCAAAACCTTGTGAAGCTTCGATTGCTGCACCTTCTCCACCCACAGGACCTCCAATGAGGGTAAATAGCAAAGAACAGGCACTTCGCACAAGCCAATGCCTGGGCTGTTCAGGGGCAGTTGGAGAATGAATATGAATCAACAAGTCAGAGAGTCCTCTATAATCCAACAGTCTTTGTTTTTTATTTAAAAAAACGTGATAAATCAGAAAAACAAGCACCCCGCCTGCTAAAATCAAATATGGAGAAAACCAGGGAATAGAAGCAAAATAGCTTCGCAACAGCAGAGGTAACTCAAATACAATGGCTGCAATAATGCCTATCCCAATAGCGCGTAACATAGTGTATCACCTAGTTTCTTTTTATATAACATTGTACTTTGATAACGTAATTTTTAGTATTTTTAAAAATAACACTCGACCGCAGCCGCTCCAATTAATTTCTAGTATTTTTTTAAAATTATGTAGCGAGCCGGCCTCGGGGGAACCGGATGTGATTCGGCCATGGATGGCCAAGGGGGCCCCCGGAGAGGCAGGATGCCGTCCGGCGAGGGACATAATTTTAAAAAAATACTAGAAATTAATTGGAGCGCCACTTTGGGCCAGTGTTATTTTTAAAAATACTAAAAATCACCTTATTCCACCGTAACACTCTTCGCTAAATTCCTTGGTTGATCAATATCAGTTCCCTTTAATACCGCCAACTCATAACTAAAAAGTTGAACCACAGTCACCAATAAAAACGGCATTAGATCTTCTTCGACACCTGGCGGTAATCCAACAAAATGATGACATAACGAAGAAAGCATTTTATCTCCTCGTGTTCCAATTCCTAAAATTTTTGCTCCTCTTGCTTTGACTTCTTCTAAATTCGAAATTGTTTTGTCGTGCCAACAATCCTGAGGAGCCAAAACTACAACTACCATTTGATCATCAATCATAGCAATTGGTCCATGCTTCAGCTCACCGCCTGCATAACCCTCTGCATGAACATAAGAAATCTCTTTTAATTTCAAAGCACCCTCAAGTGCAATAGGAAAAGACAATCCTCGTCCAATAAAGAAAAACCCTTTCATTGGGAAAAGCGTTTTAGCTGCATTTTTTACTTCACTAATAATCTCTCCATCTGGAGACAAACAATCTTTTAATAAATGAGGCAATTCAACTATTTTCTGAAACAGGTATGAAACCTTAGCACCGTGGTTAAATCCCAAATTCCCTGCCCAAAGCAAAAAAGCCAGCATTTGAGTAAAAAAAGTTTTTGTTGCTGCTACACCTACTTCTGGTCCAGAAGCTGTATAAAAAACAGCATCAGCTTCGCGAGAAATCGTACTTCCTCGAACATTGGTTAATCCTAGAGTAGGCACACCAAGCTGTTTCATATCGCGAATCACAGCTAATGTATCAGCAGTCTCTCCTGACTGAGTAACTCCAATCACTAATGTTCCTGGCTTTATCACCGGAGCTCGGTAACGAAACTCACTTGATAGATCAACTTGTGTGGGGATTTTAGCCCATTTTTCTAACCAATATTTTCCTAAAAGTATCGCATGATAAGATGTACCACAAGCGACAATTTGCAATTCTTTTGCCTTGTACAACAACTCTACACCTGGTTGTTTTGCTAAAGGGAACGGATTTTTTGCAGTAAAACGATCTATCATCAAATTAAGTGTGTCCACAAAAGCATTGGGTTGTTCATAAATCTCTTTTAGCATGTAATGAGGAAATCCCTGCTTATCCAGTTGTTCACTTGACCAATCAAGACTTACTCTCTTTTTTTCTATGGATTTTCCGGATTTTAAATCAAAAAAATCTATTCCCTTTTCAGTGCCCACAACTATTTCCCCATGGTCTAAAAAAACTACTTCTTTATTGTATTCAATAATAGGCTGAGCATCGCTTGCAAGTAATGCTCCACCGAGAGGATCTTGTGCAACCACCAATGGCGAACCATGACGAACTCCAATTATTGTACCAGGTTCTTTTTCACTTAAAACAACTACACTACAAGAGCCTTTGATAGATAGGAAACTTTTTCTCACTGCGTCTTTAAGAGAAAGACCTTTGTTCATTTCATCTAAGACTAGGTAACCAAAAAGTTCAGTATCTGTCTCAGATGCGGGTTGATGTCCATGGTTTAAAATTTCAGATCTAATTTCCTGATAATTTTCTATAATACCATTATGCACTAAAACAACGTGACCAGTGCGATGAGGATGAGCGTTTTGAGTTGTGGGTTTGCCATGTGTTGCCCATCTGGTATGGCCAATGCCACAATAAGAATTAGTATACGGTTCAAAATTTTCTTTAAACTGTTTTGCAACATTGTCAAGTTTTCCTTCAGATTTTTTTATTTCAATTTTTCCGTTTTGGAAAAAAGCCACCCCGGCAGAATCATAGCCACGGTACTCTAAACGTTTGAGTCCTTTTAAAAGAAGTTCAACTACAGGTCTTTTGCCAACATAACCTACAATTCCGCACATATAAATTTATTCCTCTATGTTCTTTTTTACTGCATATCCAATTTTATTAATTTGCCGCGATCTTGCAATAGCCAAACTACCAGGCTCTACATTTTCAGTAATAGTAGAACCTGAAGCCACATATGCTCCCTGCCCAACTGTAACGGGTGCAACTGTTTGGCAATCGCTACCCATAAAAACGTCATCACCTATAATGGTTTTGTGTTTCCGTTCACCATCGATAATACGTCCGTCAAAATTGCAAGTCACAAAACCACAACCAATATTAACCCGTTTTCCGACTTCAGCATCACCCAAGTAAGACAAATGGGCGATACTAGTGTAATCGCCAATTTTTGTTTTCTTTAACTCTACGAAATTGCCAATTTTAACATGTGTTTCGATCTGATTATCCAATCTTAAATGAGCATAAGGTCCCACTGTGCAATAATCTCCAATAACCGATGCATCCGCAATTGTACCGGTTTTAATAACAACTTCTCGTCCGACAACAACATCTGTGAGAACACTTCTTGGACCAATTACGGAACCCGGTCCAATTTTAGTTTTACCTCTTAAAATTACACCTGGGTGAATAGTAACTCCTAAAGACAATTCTACATTCACATCAATCCAAGAGCTCCAGGGATCTATAAACTGCACTCCTTGCATTGCCCATTTTTTTACTACTCTTTCGTTCATGAGTCGTTGTGCATGGGCTAATTCCCATGCGTCATTAACGCCACACACATCGTCTGAGTTTTTCCAATTTA
>JACRAO010000154.1 GCA_016213345.1 Bdellovibrio sp.
CAGAGATTATGGGATTTATTATAATTATGAAAGACCTCATTGGGGCAATAAACTAAAAACTCCAGCAGAAGTTTATCTTGAAAAACACTACTTTGAGACACTTAATTTTAAACCGACTAACTGCGCAAAATCATCCCTTCATTTCTGCTAATAATTCTTTAATTCCAATCAATGAAAAAAAACTATCCACAGGCACGATTAGGTGCTGCGCGGTGTTTAGCGCGGCGTTCATAAGGGGTCCGAATGTTGGGGGAGTATCAATAATAATTATTGAATATCTCTCACGCACTCCATCGAGTTTTCGCATTAGCCTAAGCTCGCTATTGGTCATGCCTATCATCTCGCGTTCCACACGCGCCAGATATGGCGTAGCTGGGATTATATCCAGCCTATCGCCTTTGTAGATGGCTTTATCAACTAACAGATCTCTATCGCGAATCAGATCTGCTACGGATGTCTGAATTGATTCTAGCTTAATACCAAAACCACATGTGGTATTTCCCTGTGGATCTAAATCAATTAAAAGTATTTTTAGATCTTGTAGCACAAGTGCTTGTGCGAGATTAATTGCGGTAGTTGTTTTACCAACCCCGCCCTTCTGATTACACACTGCAATTATCGGGCTTGTCCGTAATTCCATAAATTTTCTCCTTAATGTTGACGAATACGAGACATCCCGGTAACAATGGAGATGTCTGTAATATCTGTAATATCCGTAATGTTCGTATTCATTTTAGGAACCGCTCTTAAAAAAAGCGGTTCCGGTTAAAAAGCAAACTGCCGTCGGTACCAGGCTTGAACCAAGAACTGACGACAAAAAAGTTTAACGAAGCCCGGCAGAAAATCTGTCGGGCTTTTTTATTAGGGTGGATCCATAGTATTTCTACCCCTCTTCTTTTTTGTTTTTTTTGAGTTTGTTGAATTTGAAATTTGATTTTCAGGGAGAGTGTTTTCTGAAGAAGCTGGCTTTTCAGAAACTTGCGTAGCATTAGGGTAGCACGGGGTTTCCGACGATGTTGGAATTACTACGAATTTTTCAGAGAAACTCCGGTCATCACAGGTAGGAGAAATGGTTTGTTTTGACTGAATATCTTTGTTATTCTCAGCACTTGCGTTCTTTTTGCTATCATGCACCCCATGCAAGTGCGCTAAGCCAGACTGCGCTACGCCCCGATACAACTTTTAAGTATCTAATATGACCTTAAAATTCAATATAATTAACCCTGAAATTATCCCATGCAACTTGGTCTAAAATAAACTTTTGCCTTTATAAATGATTATGGCAAAATACAATGTATGTTCACTAATACACCAGATCTAAAGCTCCCAACTCTAGGCAGTATGCCCGATGGCATTCTAGATTCTGTTTTTATACACCACCTTGCATTTGTCGAATCCCCAAACGTAGGATCAGGTACACGTATATGGGAATTTGCTCACGTCATGTCAAAAGCTAAAATTGGAGAAAACTGCAATATTGGTGGACACGTATTTATCGAGTCTGGAGCAAAAGTAGGAAATCATGTGACTGTAAAAAATGGCATCTCAATTTGGGATCTGGTTGAGATCGAAGACGATGTGTTTTTAGGTCCACATATGATTTTTACAAATGATTTTATGCCTAGATCGTTTCTTAAGAAAAAAAGAGAAGATTTTTTACCAACGTTTGTAAAAAAAGGTGCAACCATTGGTGCTGGTGCTGTAATTGTATGTGGCATTACAATTGGCCAATATGCATTCGTTGGTGCTGGATCAGTAGTCACAAAAAATATACCACCTTATGGACTTGTTGTAGGAAATCCCGCAAGGCTAATAGGCTATCTGTGTCAATGCACAAAGACAAAGTTTGCTCTTAACATGCAAGCAGGCGAGTGCCCACATTGTAAAACTAAAAATCCATTAAGCAAAATTTAAACTTTGTTGCATTAAGTAAAAAATAAGTCTTAAATAATATAAATATGCAAACCCTATTGTACACCTTGCGGAGTGTCATAAATCTATTAACTCTAGTTGCTTGGTTTGCTTCGATTACACAAGCCAAAAATTCTACTGCAACTCAGCAGTCATTAGCACAATACCTAAAGCAAGTTAGAGAAAACCATCAAGGCTACCTGGCTTCAGAAGCTATCAAGACGGGAACTACTTTTAGAATGTATGAAACGAACCTGCCACTAGCCCCAACTTTTTTTTCGACTATTCAACTAGCAAGTGATGCTAAGGCGAGTCCATTTCTTTCGTATGCAAAACTAATCACAAATACTTATTCAGTGGGTTTGAGTCAAACCACTAGATTTGGGCTACAAGCAAAATTTAGTTATAATCTATATTACACTGACTATGTGGGATTGAAACCTAGTTATTATGAAGGAAAACCAATCCTTGAGTTAAACCAATCTTTTTTAAGAAATAGTTTTGGCGCCGAAACAAGAGCTCTAGAAGAAACGCAAAAAGCTGTAGTTCAAGCTACTCATTTTGGAGAGAGTTTTAAAATGAAACTTTTACTAGCAGATGCAGAGAGCACTTATTGGAAACTGTTCTATTCGCAAAGAAATATTATCATTCAAAAAGATGCACTGATAAGAGCTCAAAAAATCTATGACTGGTGCGAAAAGAGAGCTCGCCTGAGATTGGCCGATCAAGCAGATCTCTTACAGGCAAAAGCGGCTCTAGAAACCAGAAAACTGCAACTCGAGATGGCTATCAACGAAGAGCGCTCAAATACTCTCAGTTTTAATCAAATGAGAGGTGGTGATCAAACTGACATTATAACAGAACTCCAAGACACGGATCTTAATACTTTAATAAATCTCATTCCAGCCAAAAGCAGTGAACCACGAGATGATATTAAAGCGGCTTCAGTTCTAGAACAAGCGGCTTATTTTAATGCTGAATTGATGCGTGAACGAGACAAACCTGTTTTAGAAGCTTTTGCAACACTATCACTCAATGGTCGAAATTATACCACAGGAGAGGCTTTGAGAGATTCGTTTAAAATAGATCAACCAACCGCAGCCGTTGGACTTAGGTTTAGTGTACCACTTGATTTTGGAACAATACAAAACTCTAGAACTGGCTGGCTCAATGAACAAAAAGCTGCCGAACTTATTTATCAGAGAAAACAATTTGATCTTGCACAGGAATGGTCGGATCTCACTTCGAAATTTGAAGAAAGTAAAAAAAGACTTATTCTTTCTCAGGCAATCGAAAACGCACAAAGGCAAAAGCTTTTTTACGAAAAAGATCGACTTACTCGTGGTCGCTCAACGACTTATCAAGTTCTCTTATTTGAACAAGACTACGCTCAGTCGCAAATTACACGGCTACAAATTCAGACTGAGATTCTTCAGATTAATGCCAAAATGAAGCTTTTTGGAGTACAGTCATGAACGAGCAAATGCCATCTGCCAAAATACCCCCTGAAGGCTTGGCAGATCTCTCCATTAGACGCCCGATCTTTATTACTTGCATTGTCGCCCTGATGCTTGTCGTTGGAGTTTTTGCAATGAAAAGGCTTGGGGTAGATCTGTTTCCAGAAGTAAATTTTCCGGTTATTTATGTAGCAACTCCTTATCCTGGTGCGGGACCTGCAGAAATCGAAACTTTAGTCACAAAACCAATCGAAGACGAAGTTAGCACCCTTTCGGGCTTAAAACGCGTGAGATCAATTAGTCAAGAAGGCTCAAGCGTAGTGATTGCTGAATTTACACTTGAAACGGATATCAAATTTGCAGAGCAGCAAGTACGGGATCGCGTGAGTGGAGTGAAAAGAAAACTGCCACTAGATATCAAAGAATCCACTATTCGCAGGATAGATCCTGCGGATCAGCCAATTCTCATTTTGGCCTTAAAAGCCAATCTCCCCACTTACAAACTCTTTGATATGGCTAACGAGGTAATCCGACCTCAGCTTGAACAAGTCAGTAAGGTTGGTTTAGTAGAAGTCGTGGGTGGCAGAAAACGAGAGGTTGAACTTCTTCTTGATCGCGAAAAACTTAAGCATTTTGAAGTCTCTGCAACTCAAGTGGCTTTGCGACTAAGCGGTGCTGGTGAAAATATACCAGCAGGAAAAGTAGATTTAGAAAAAAAAGAACTTGTTTTTAGAACCTTAGGGCAATTTAAGACAATTAAAGATATAGAATCAACAGTCGTCAATTTTTATGGCAGTGAGGTTCCGGTAACTGTCAGAGACGTTGGAACGGTTGTTGATTCACTAACAGATGAAATTTCACGCACCTATATTAACGGTGAAAAATCTCTTTTTCTCTTTGCCTATCGTCAATCAGGTGCAAACACACTAGAAGTTGTAGATGGATTAAAAACTAGAATAAAAAGAATTAACTCAGAAATTAAACATCTTCCAGGCAGTGCTGAGCTATCTGTCGTTCGTGATGGTGGTAGATGGATTCGCAATAATGTCGAAGACGTTCAGGATTCTATTTTGATGGGTGTTATACTTGCAGTTGCTGTTGTATTTCTTTTTCTGGCCAATACTCGCTCTACTATCATTACTGGTCTTGCCCTGCCAAATTCTCTAATTGGTGCCTTTATTGTGATGGCTGCTTTCGGTTTTACTATTAATATTATGACACTCTTGGCACTTAGTCTCTCGGTAGGACTTCTTATTGATGATGCAATAGTGGTACGGGAAAATATTTTTCGTCATATCGTAATGGGCAAATCTCCTGAAATCGCAGCTAGGACTGGCACTAAAGAAGTTAGACTCGCAGTGATTGCCACTTCTTTTTGTGTAATTGCTGTCTTTGGTCCAGTTGGATTTTTAAAAGGCATGGTTGGACAGTTTTTTAAACAGTTCGGCCTTACCATTTGTTTTGCCATGACGATTAGTTTATTTGATGCTCTCACCATTGCTCCAATGCTTTCGGCTTATTTTGCAGGAGTTGCTTCGAAACGAAATACTTTTAACTTATGGGATCGAAGTATTGGTAAAATCTTGAGTGGATTTGGCCATTTTCAAGAGTGGTTGAAGAATGTATATGGAACAGTTTTGCAATATACATTACAAAAACCACTGCGAATTTTAGGAGCAAGTTTTCTTATTTTCTTAGGAAGTTCTGCAATGGTAGTAAAGGTTCCGAGAACATTTCTCCCAACTTCCGATTCGGGTGAATTTAGTCTTTCAGTTGATCTTCCACCTGGTACAAATTTGGAAGCCATGAATGAATTTGCGTTTAAAACCGATAAAATCGTACGCGCTAATCCAGAAGTAGAATTGACGGCTCTCACTGTTGGTGGTCGTGATGGATCCCCTAATGTCGCTGAAAGTTATATCAGACTAGTACCTCAAGAAAAAAGAAAACTTAATACAAGCGAATTTAAAGAAAAATTACGAAGACAATTCAAGGAGTTCGCCTTTGCAAATCCTAAAGTAAAAGACTATGACGCAATTGGCGGGGGGCATCGTCCTTTTAGTTTAAATATTATAGGTTTTGACCAAAAAGAATTAGAAAAAACCACTAGCGAAATACTTGCAAAACTCAAGACTCATCCTGGGCTAAAAGACGTGGATTCTAACTATCGTGCAGGAAAACCAGAATTTCAGATCATTCCGGATAAACCCCGCATGGAAGCTTTGGGCGTGTCGACTGCACTTCTTGGATTAGAACTCAGAACCCAGGTGGAAGGAACTACGGCTGCAAAATTTCGCGAAGAAGGGAAAGAATACGATATCCGCGTCAGGATTAATAACAACTCGAGAGATCTAAAAAAAGATTTCAATAAAATTTATGTTCCTAACATCAACAATAATATCATTCGTTTGACCGATGTTGCGAGTTCTGTTGAAACAGAGGGACCAGCAAAGATTAACAGACTGGATAGGGCCAGGTATATTCAAATTAGCGGAGACATTGCTCCTGGAGCTGGACTTGGCAATATTATGAATGACGTCAAAAAAATCTTTGATACTGAGATCAAGCTTCCTGCTGGTATGCAGTATGCTTATATGGGTCAAGCGGAGAATTTTATAGAACTAGCAGAAAACATGACTGTGGCTTTTGGTTTCGGAGTGCTGTTTATTTTTATAGTTCTGGCTAGCCTTTATGAATCTTTTGTAACCCCTTTTACGATCATGCTTGCACTTCCATTGGCAGTATGCGGGTCGTTCTTTGCACTTTTTATTACAAGCCAATCTCTTAACATATTTTCGATGATTGGCACTTTCATGCTTCTTGGTGTGGCAACTAAAAATTCTATTTTACTCGTTGATTATGCCAATCACCTAGTCAAAGAAGGCAAAGATCGATCAACTGCATTGATGATTGCTGGACAAACCCGTCTTCGTCCGATTTTAATGACCACGATGGCACTTATTGCTGGGACATTGCCGGTTGCGTTAGGGCTGAATGAGGCCTCTCGTCAACGCGTTAGCATGGGAATTGCCATCATCGGTGGTCTCATAAGTTCCACGTTGCTAACGCTTATAGTGGTACCTGCAGCTTATTCATATATTGACCGATTCAGGGTTTGGAGCAAAATAAAACTTAAAAAACTCGTGGAAGTGAAATAGCACACAACCTGTAGACCGTACGTGTCAATGTGCGAAAACAAATTTTAAGCACTTAATTATTAATTCCGTTAGTATTATTAACGAGGAGAAAAATTAATGACCAGAGTAAATGTTAGTGTAGTTGGGGTTGGTAGGTGGGGTCCGAATTTGACGAGAAATTTTTATTCAAATCCAGATAGTTTTGTTGTTTCTGTGGCTGACAAGGATATCACTCGACTAAAGCTCCTAGAACCTCATTATCCCGGAATAATTATTACTGAATCTGCAGATGTGATTTTTAAAGACTCAACAGTCGATGCGGTTGTCATATGCACTCCTACTGCTATGCATTATGAGCTTGCAAAAAAAGCTCTCGAAAACAATAAACATGTTTTTGTTGAAAAACCATTGGCCAGGGATTCAAAAGAATGCAAAGAACTTATTACATTAGCAAAAAAAATGAATAAGGTTTTATTTGTTGGGCATATTTTTCTTTATAATGCAGGAATACAAGCAGTGAGAAAGCTTATTCAAAATGGTGATCTTGGAAAAATATTCTACTATCAAATTACACGAACCAACCTAGGACCTATCCGCACTGATGTAAGCAGTCTTTGGGATTTGGCTTCGCATGATTTGGCGATTTTAAATTATTGGCAAAATGCAATGCCCACAAAAGTAAGCGCTCTAGGTGGACGTTTTATAAATCCTGGTAACGAAGATACTGTGTTTGCGACTTATACTTTTTCTAATAATGTATTAGCCAATATACATGTTAGTTGGTTAAATCCAAAGAAAGTCAGAGAAATCGTCATTGTTGGAGAAAAAAAGATGGTCGTATGGGATGACATGGATCTTAGTAATCCAGTACGAATTTATGACAAAAATGTTACTGTAGATCGTCCTGAGTCTGCACTAGTTGATACATTTGCTGGTTTTAGAGCAAGTATTCATGAAGGCGATACGTTACTTCCTAAAATTCGCATCAATGAACCTTTGTATGCAGAATGTGATGCATTTTTAAAAGCAGTTAGAGATCCCTCATCTTGCATAACTCCTGGAGAACAAGGTTTAGCGGTAGTTCAAGCTCTAGAAGCCACTGATCGGTCTTTAAGAGAAAATGGCAAAGAAATCCCAATTAATTATTAAAAAGGAATATATTATGAAAATCCCTCTTGTTGATTTACAAGCTCAAATGAAGCTAATTAAAAGTGATGTATTGAAAAACATTACTTCAGTAGTAGAAAAATGTAATTTCGTCTTGGGAGAAGAAGTTCAAAAATTTGAACAAGAATTTGCTAAATACTGTGGAGCTTCGTTTGCGGTAGGCTTGGCAAATGGAACAGATGCTTTGCATTTGGCTGTCAGAGCAGCAGGAATTGGGACAGGGGATGAGGTTTTGGTGCCAGCCAATACTTTTATTGCTACAGCTTTGGGTGTGACATTTGCTGGTGCCAAAGTAGTACCTGTAGATGTAAATCCAAAAAATTTTTTGATGAATATTAGTCTTATAGAAAAAGCAATTACGAAAAACACAAAAGCTATTATGCCAGTGCATCTGTATGGTCGTATGATGGATTTAGATCCGGTTTTAGAAATTACAAAAAAGCATGGTCTTATTGTGATTGAAGACACAGCACAGGCCCATGGTGCAGAACTCTATGGCAAACGCGCTGGGTCTGTTGGACTCATGGGATGCTTTAGTTTTTATCCTGGAAAAAATTTAGGCTGTTATGGTGATGGTGGCTTGGTAGTTACTAATAGTAGTGAATTAAAAGACAAGCTTATTTCTCTACGAAATTATGGTTCGCCTAAAAAATACTATCATCCTATTTTAGGGTTTAATTGCCGCTTAGATACAATGCAAGCAGCTGTTTTGCTGGCGAAACTTCCTCATTTAGATAGCTATAATCAAGCGCGTTATGAAGTGGCTGTAAAATATAACAGAGCCCTTGAAGGTGTTGGAGATTTAGTATTGCCAGAAGTTCCAGAAAAAAAATCACATGTATTTCATTTGTATGTAATCCAAACCAAAAAGAGAGACACTCTTTTAGAGCATTTAAATAAACAAGGCGTTGGAGCAGGTATTCATTATCCTGTGCCAATTCATCTACATGGGGCATATGCTCATTTGGGGTATAAAAAAGGGGCTTTTCCTGTTTCAGAAAGACTTTCAGATGAGATTTTGTCTTTGCCAGTTTACCCAGAAATTACAGATGAACAAATTGGATATACTGTAGAACAAATAAAAAAGTTTTTTTAGTCAATAACCTGACACTATTAAGTTCAATTTCTATTTTTCCGATTCTTAAATAGAATACCTATGGTTCAAAAAACAGTCATTATTATTGGAGCAGGCCCAGCCGGACTCACAGCAGCATATTTATTATCTCAAAAGGGAATACCTGTCACCGTACTCGAAGCTGATCCGCAATATGTCGGAGGTATTTCGAAAACGGTAACTTACAAAGGATTTCATTTTGATATTGGTGGGCACCGGTTCTTTTCGAAATCTAAAGAAGTTGAAGACTTTTGGACTGAAATTTTGCCAAATGACATGTTAGTAAGACCTAGGCTTTCTAGAATTTATTATAGTGGGAAATTTTTTTCATATCCCTTAAAACCATTCGAAGCTCTAATAAAGTTAGGGATTTTTAAGTCTATTTTATGTGTTATATCTTATTTTAAATACAAACTCTTTCCTAAGAAAAACCCAAAAAATTTTGAAGATTGGGTCACTAATCAATTTGGAAAAAGACTGTTTAATATTTTTTTTAAAACTTATACTGAAAAAGTTTGGGGCATGAACTGTAAAGATATTTCTGCTGATTGGGCTGCTCAACGAATCAAAGGACTTTCTCTTTTATCTGCAGTTTTAAACGCTTTTAAGCCTAAACCTAAATCTAGAGAAAAAATGAATGGATATTATTTTAGGCCGTGGAAAACTATGTTGGTAAGAACTATAAACAATGGTGGAAAAAGTTTTTATATAAAAGGCAGACACCGCGATACAATTCCTTCCTTGTGGACATCAATTAATGAA
>JACRAO010000153.1 GCA_016213345.1 Bdellovibrio sp.
ATATGCCTCAATTATTCTGTAAGGGGATTCACATTCACAACTAATAGGCCAACCAAGCAATACAGTTACATCATCTCCTAAATTAAACATATCTTGTTCACGAGATGCCCCATTATAAATTTCTACTTCTATCATTTGATTATTTTCTGCAATCTCCTCTAGTTGGCTTAGCATTTTTATACTTCTTGTCTTTAAATCTTTATTAATTTCGGCAATTAGCTTTTTTTGGAGCATAGGATTTAATATTTTCTGATTTTGAATAAAAACATGAAACACTCCTGCTGCTGTCTGATAGCGTTTATAATGACTGAGCAGAATTTTTAATTCTAATATTTTTTCTCTCAAAGACTCTGGCAAAGGCTCCCAGGTTTTAGATTGAGATCTTATGATCTTTATTTTTGGCTTTATATCTAAAATGAGTTCCTTAATTTGTTTTGCATATTGATTTTGTTCCAATGCTCCCGTTCTCGACCAATTAGCAAAATTACTTATCTCTTTTTGTATTAAATTCAAATAATCTTGATGAGAAATAAAAACAGGAGAGCGAATCCATTCACTTCCAACTCTTTCAGGGACATTGTCTTTCCAATTTAAAAAATTAACCGCTCTTGTATAAAGAAGTTCTTGTGTATTAAACCATTTTTGCAACCAGTTATATGATTTTTCATAATTTTTTTTAAACAAATCCATTGCTGTTAGCGACTCAGGGAATTGGCATAACTCATTTAGAGCCATAGACATTACCATTGGAGTTTCCGGAGCAAATGTTTTGATCAAACTTCCAGACTCTAAATTTAAAGTCGTGCCAATTGTTTCTTTGTATGCTTCATCTTGCAAATAACCCCAAGACAACTCAGAAAGAGATTTTATAAGTTCATTTGAACTTTTTTTAACTTGTTTAAAATGCTGAATAGATTTTTCATAGTTTTTTTCGCTAAAATAAGCTCGCGCCAAGAAAAGATGCACCTGATCCTTATAAAAAGATAAATATGCATGGGTGTCAATTTGTTTTAGTAATCTTTCAAATGCCGCAATAGCTTTAAAATACTGTTCATTGCGAATAAACCAAAGTCCATGTGCAAAATCTGAAAATGCATTGGATCTATAATCTGTCCCCAGCTGAAACAAAGTCAAATAGTCCATAATTAAATTTTTATCTATTCTTTTTGCGCTAAAAAAAGTAAAAAATATTTGTGACATTGCTTCGTATAATATTTCTCTTTTGTTATTTAAATATTTCTCATCAAAATGGACGTATTTTTTTAAATTTGTTAAAGAATAGTAGTGCAAATAAAATGGAAGATATTTTGATAGATCAGGCTCAAAATCAAATGAACGATATAATCTGTGAATACGATTTAAACATTCGATTGCGGCTATCTGGATTTCTACTGTTTCTAAACTGGGTTGAGAGACAATGATTGCGCTAAAAGCACGCTCGGCTGCCTGAATAAATCCAGCATGAAATAAAGAACGTGAAATCCAGTATTCAGCAAAAATTTTTTGACTAGTTGTTTTTGAACTTTTTCTCAAAGCAAGTGCGTTTACAAAACCATTAATTGGAGAGTAAAACCCCGAAACACTATAGCGAAACTCATTTATCCATGTATTTTCCTGGATATTTCTTTGGATATTTTTTGGGGTATTTCTATGGCTCTCTGACGCAGTTGTTTTGAATTTCCATGTTTCAAAACGAGAGCATGCATCTGAAGCCAAATAGATGTCCTGTGCATATAGTTGCTCTTGAAAAAAAACAATAATACATAAAGCTAAAATATATGCTTTCACTCACCGCCTCCAAACAGAAAATGAACACCAAAAGTTACCACATTGCTCCAATTTGTTCTTTCGCCAACAATTTGTCCTATCTTTGGTGTAATAACTTTTTCGATAATTTTTTCACGATAATACTGAAGCCTATAATCTACGCGAATTGAAATTGATTGTGAAATATAGACGTTTTGCCCAAGACCTAGATGTGGCGTTAAATAAGTTCCAGACTCAGTGCCGGTAAAACCAGCGCCACCTAATAAATGAAAATCATAATAGATAATAGCTTTACCAACGAGGCTTAGTTTCCCATATAAAACACTTGCAGAACCTTCGGTGCCAAAATAATATTTTGGCGGATTGTTATTAGTAGTTGCCCCTATGGTATCTTCGAAAGTAGTTAAAGCGCTAGAAGGACTTACAAAACTTTTCCAGCCAAATACTTTCATGGCAAAATATTCGCTCAAATGCAACCCGACAGATCCACCTATATTTTTAGTATTCAAAAATGGATCAGAAGTGGTAATGCCCCCAAAAAATCCAACTTCGAGTTTATGACTTTTAGAATATAACCTATTTTGAACAACACCCATTTCTGTTTCATTACCTCTTGCCCAATATTTTTCTTTAATAACATCGACATTAACTTTTTCAGGAGTGGTGGCTTCGGCTAAGACTATTTGCTGTTTTGACGACTTGGCTTCACCCGCAGATATATTTACATTTGTAAAAAATATTATGGATAATGCTATTAATTTAAAAAATCTCATATATTTTACCTCTCAAGTGTCTTAAAAATAAACGGATAAGACACAGCTACGTCAATGCCTCCTTTGGGTGTTGGAAACTTCCAGGTCACCAGTCTTCGTAATACACAATCGTCTAATCTCGGATCCGGAAGAGTTGAGGTTTTCACTGCGGCTGTTTTCACACCACCGGCACCTCCTATTTGAAAATGGATCACAAGCTTGCCTTCTAGATCTGGGGTTTTCATCATAGCGGATTCATAACAATAACGGATTTCGCTTAAATGCTTGTGAATAACTTCACCTACTTCATCTTTTGTTAAACCTTCTTCGATATCCGATGCTCCAGAATCAATCGTTACAAACGATTTGCCATGACCAGAGACTTGAGCATATTTGCCTTTTAAATAACCAACTCCATGTCCTCCTCCATCCCCAAACCCTGCGCCACCCAGTGATGCAACTTGAACTTGTTTATAATTACGATCTCCTGTTGATGGAGCAAAAGCCTTAAGCGAATCTAAATTAGAATTGAAAAAATTTTTGGATGCATTTGCATGATTTCTACCCATCACCAGATCAGACTGAGCCAATAGTTTAGTCATCCCACCTTTCAAAAGATTACTCATTGCATTTTTTAGAGCTTTTGCGCGAAATGCCTGAACATAAGCGGCATTATTTTTTTCTAGTTTCTTTTCTGGAACGGTTTCTGTTTGTTTATTGCCGCCACTTGATGCTGCTTGCATTTCTTGTTTGATGGATTTTGAAAAAACAATCTTTGTGTAAGGCTTTGGGATAAGTTCATTTTCAAGAATTCGTTGCTTTGGGATAAATAATGATAAAAGAGTAACACCAAGCAAGCCTACAAATGAATATTTAATAATTTTTTTAAAATAATTTTGCTCCCCAAGATGAAACTCCGTAAGTGGATTTGGTGTTTGAATTTTAAAAGTAGTTTTTTCTTTTAATGTAATTGTTTTAAGGCAAAGTTTTTTTATTTTGAGTCTAAGTAAGGATTTAGAGTTTTTTTCTTGTGAAAGATTAATTTCAACTGACTGTTGGGGTATACTTAATGGCATCTCGTATAGACTATTTTTATTGTTTTCAAAAAGGTTACGAACTCTTAAAACATTTTCTGATTCTTCAATAACCCATTTGAGCGGAAACCCTAGTGCCAATGGATGAGCGGAATTCCAAATCTTAGTTTGTGCACAATCACTGGCGAAAGTTGTAACAATATATGATGACGCCATCAGATCGCCCCTTTCATCGAAATAAATTTGAGTTCATACAATGTCTCTTGTATTTCGGTACGAAAACCAGCACGTTTGCGATAAAGGTGTGGTCTTTTTTTGTTTTTATTTTTTTCAGAAATTTGGCTAAGTGTATCCAGGGGTCGTTTATTCATGCCTTCAACTACTTCGTCATCAAAATCAATGACTTTTTGTAGAGAAGCCTTGTTTTGCGCCAAAGTAAAACTCGAAGCAAACAACAACACAACAAAAACACATAATGTCCATGTATAAGAGTGGCGAAATAGGAAAAACAAATAAGTCATAAACTCTCGCTTCCTATTATTAATTTTACTTAACAATATGAAATTTTGCAAACATTATATTTACATTAAATTTGTTTAATTATCTGTGGTTTTCATTTAATCTCTGGATTATTAGCCCTGTTTCTTGCAAAAAATCAGCTTCACTGTGTCATAAATGACCTGTTGTTCTTGTGTAAAAAAAGGTTTTTTGTTTTCTGGCTTTATAGAACTCAAACTGTGATACACCTCTTGCGCTGCGCTCATTGCATAACTATTTAAATAATAGCTAAGTAATATAATATTTACGCTAAATTTATCCTGTGTGCTCATTTTCTCTTGAGTCTTTTTTAATTCAACCAGAGCCTCAGATTGTGCACCCACCTCTGCTAATGCTATAGTCTTAAACAATCCAATCTCATCTGGAGCATAAAAACTCTTCTCCTGCATTTGTTGCAAAAGATATGCAATTTTTGGCCATTGCCTTGACTTTAGAGCTTGCGTAAACACAACACTAAAATATTCCCTTAATGAATCCCCTTGCGTATTTGGTGGCATCTTGTTTTGAAACTGTTTAAATAAATCATAATTTAATGGCAAAGCATTAATTACATATCCACCAGAAGACACTCTGCTCGCTTGTGATGGGTTATCCCTAAATAGTGGTTCAACAATTTGTTTTAAATACTTATTTTCAATCACAGCACCAGAGGCCAACTCAAATGCCTTACGCCTGAACTCCTGTCCTCTCTCCTCAAAAGGAATTGTAAATTTTCGAAACTGCTCTTCTATCTCCTTTAATTCATTTTCTGATAAATCTTTCGGCAATTTCAAAGATTTCATTTCGCTTACAAAATCCAAATAAAGCCACGAAAGTTCATTTAGGGCCAATGCCCGAATACGTTGCCACGGAAGCTTCATGACCAGAGTTACTGCATTTTCCATTTCGTGAATTACTTCAATCCGCCTTGTTATATACTTTTCATTTATCCTAAGCGGAGCAACTTCTCGCATCATCATACGATTTAGCTCAAAAGCTTTTGGGATTAAGTCATTTAGCTCTGAAATGACCGAATACTGATAAATGGGATCCAGAGAATCAAAATTAGCACTCAAAAGCCTAATCAATAACAGACGATCCCTAAATCCAAACTCCTTAAGATCTTGCATGGCCACCAGTGCCCATAAAGCTTTATTTTCTGCCTTTCTTGATTTTTCAAATGCAAATTGAATACTGCTTTCACTTAAGTTCTTATTTTTCAAGAAATAAAGAGCACGATACTGATCACATTCTACGGCCAAATGCTCAACACAAATATTTTTTTGTTCCAGAATAAACTTAAGATCATTCGGATTCAGAGAAAGCCAGCCCAAAAGCAATATTTTTCTCCTTAACAGATCCAATTCCTTGTTCTTTTGAAAAGAATTTTTGTAAAATCTACTGAAATACTCTTGATAATCCCTCAAAGAATCTCCAAACTGAAACTGTTCAAGTCTCAACTCAGCACGAGTTAAAAATGAACTCTTGCCCCTATCTGTTTGCGGGTACTTTATGATCATTTTAGTAAAATATTCTTGTGCTTTTTCTTTTTCGTTCAGATTGAGTGCAATTTTTGCAGCCAAATCTAGACCATCAGCCATTCTTGAACTATCGGAAAAGCGTTTAAAAAATAAATCAAGCTGTTCTAAAGTCTCAGTGTAATTTTTAGATAAATATAAATTTTCAATTTTTTTAAAGGTCGCATCTGAAGCTACCTCTAATAGTCTTTTAGAAAATTCAGTGTTTTTCCAGGCTTTCACCGGCAAAGCATCTATAGAAAACTTAAGCGCGCTATCCCAATCAGCACTGGCTAGATAAGTGTCAATAACTAGGCTTGCAGATGGGATCGAGAAAGTAGACTCAGGAAACTCAAAAGCAAAACTTCGAAAGCGCTTAACGGCCAATTCTACATTTCCATAGTCATAGAGCGCACGATTGGCTTCAAAATAAAAATTCTCAAATTCTTTCTCTTTTAATTTTTTCTTTTTATACGCAGAGCTATTATAATAAATTTCTAACCAACTTAGCCACTCCTCAAATAACACACCTTGTTTTTGAATTTTAACTTTTCGCATATCGGCTGCAATAAGATCTTTTGGTAACATCTCTTTCTTTTTTAGAACTTCATAACGACATGCAATAGCTTTGAGATCAGCATCTGAAATTTTTTTTTCGTGCTCCACAACCCATCTATAGTGAGTGGTTGCTGGCTCATAATCTTGAATTTGAAAAAGTGTTTCTGCTAAATTATAATGAATATCTGGAACTCTCATGTCTCCTTCATTTACAAGACTAATAAAAATATCGTAAATGGTAACCAAAAGAGCACTATACTTTGTTAGATCTTCGGCTCCTTTATTTTTAACAATAAGTTTTTGTAGATTCTCTGCTGTCAGTAGTAAAATCTTATGCACTTTTTTGAAATCTTGATTGCCTTTAGTGTTTTGTTTTTCATAAATTTTATAAAAATTTTTAGCTAATTCTGCTAAATAAAAATATTTCATTTTATTTAAAAAATATTCATATATGGTTAATAAAATGTCTAAAGTTTCGGGTCGTGTGATTTCAACGAGAAGCATCTGCTCTTTAAAACGAATCATATCTTCTTCTTGACCATGCGAGCGTAAAAGCTTTGAAAAACGTAAGAGCATTTTTCCTAAAACTTTTTCGCCATTTAATTTTTTAAAATAGTGATAAGCCTCTTGTAGTGAAAATTTATTTACATCTTGTTCATAGCCATCAAAATAAAAAAGCGTTACATCCTGAAGCATATTCTCTAACAATGCTTGATCTGACGAATGAGAAACACCTTTTGTTTGATAATAACTAATATTCTTCTCAGCATAGTTTAGAGCTTGAGATATATTTTTCAAATTATAATGCGACCAAGCCAACTTATACAAAGCAAATGGATATTGGCTACTTTCTGGTTGTTTTTCAATTTGTAATAAATACTGAATTGCCAGTGTGTGGTTATTAGCAGTAATTGCAAACTCAGCTAGTGACATATACGCCTTTAATGCTTCTGAAGTGCCTGGAAATTTATTAACCAACTTAAGATAATCCTGAGTGGCATTCGAAATACTACGAATTTCTTCGTAAGCTTTGCCGCGCATATATAAAGTCAAAGAGAAATCAGCGGCATTTGGAAAGCGTTTAATAAATTTTGTGAGTGTATTAATAGATTGTTCAATAGCCTTTCGATATGATTGCAAGTCAAGAGGTTTTTTGTTCACGTGAGATAATCCGTGCGCAATACGAAACAGTAAAGCTGCTTTTTTTTGTTCAGCTTCAGCACACTTTATTAATAAAATAGACTCCTGTTCTGTGTTTTGATATTTTTTCATCAACACATGGAGCTTGGCAATAGCACTTTCCTGTGCCGCCAATGCTACTTCGTCGACATCTCTTTCATATTGCTCTTGCAAAGAACCACTTCGCACCTGAAATTCATTAGATGCCCATGTGAAATCATACGTGATTTGACATATAAAAAAAAGATATAAAAAAATTGTATATCTATATTGCACAAAACTAGTCCCCCTTTACTACTGCTAATTTAAAATCTGTATAACCATGAATTGCAGCAGAGGCTAAAACTGTTTTAATAGTCTGATATGGAGCTTTTTCATCGGCAACCAAAATAATTTTTGAGTCAACAGAAACATCTTTATTGTTTTCTGCAATATAGACTTGCTTTTTTCTTTCTTTTTCAAATACAGCACTCAATTTTTGTGAAACACCATTTTGTAATACATCATTTGGCCCAAAAACAAAATTTTTTAAAGGCAAAACAGGTGCGCCTTCAAGTTGGATACTGTTTTCAGAAACTTCGATCTTTAATGCTTCAGTTGACGCATCTAGAGCATAAGCTTTTGGGAGATGCGTTCCACTAGAGGGTTGAATTTGAACTATCCCCGAAGCATAGCTTTTCAGTAAAAATACTAAAAGAATTATAAACACATCTGCCATAGAAGTAATCTGAAGTGACATTTCTTCTGAGGTAAATCCTCTTTTTAAAAACTTTGCGCGCATATCTTAAAAACCTCCAAGCATAACGATAGAAAAAGTTTTTCTAATTTCATCCATTGTCATAATAACCTCTTGATAAGTTATTGCGGCATCAGCTAGTAAAGTAACAGAACCTACATTTTTCCATTTTTCTTTGAAATTTTTTAGAGTTAGCGTTAATTTTCCAAGATCTATTTTAGAATTTTGCGGGTTTATTTTTTCAAGAAATTTTTCTTTTCCGTGTAGTGTTACTTCTACAAATCCATTGTTTTTTATATCAACTGTCAGAAATACTTCTGGTAAATTATCACTTTTAGCCATGTCACCTCCAGCTGTGACACCTGCGTCTAAAATCCCTATGGATAAAAAAGATGCAGAAGCCAAAGTAAAAGTGATCAGCACTGTTAAACAATCTATGATGGAGGCAATGTTGAGTTCAAAATCCTTACTTTGATTTTTTTTATCATCCGTTACCCTCATGCCGCCCTCCTTAGGTTAGCGGGTTTGGAGTTTGATTTATGTAACAATGGAGCTTCATCTTCATCACCTTCTTCTTCTGGCTGAAGTTGGCTTGTCTGGGGATTAAGACTTTCAAATTCGGCAGCGTAATAACGTTGCTTTAGAATATCTAAAATTTTTACTGCCGAATGATCAATTTCTCCTATCAGGCGATTAGTGCGATTCATCAGAAAACTAAAAGCAATCATACAGGGAATTGCTACTCCCAATCCTAAAAGCGTAGCATTCATGGCTTGAGAAATACCTGTCGCCAAAAGTGTAGCTTTTTGTTGTGGATCAGCATGTCCAATTGCCTGAAAAGAATTAATAAGTCCGGCAATAGTTCCAAATAGTCCTAATAGTGTTGCTACGTTTGCAATTGTTGCTAAAAATGTTGTTCTTTTTTGTATTCCCGAAGTCCACTCGCCAACCGCCAATTCGATCCCTTGTTCTATCAAATTATCTGGCTGATGCGCTCTGAGTAGAGCTTGTTTTGTAACTTGAGCCATTGGTTTCATAGGATAGCGATCACAGTGGGAAATGGCTTCGCCCAGCTTTCCATTTAAAATAAAATCAGTAACCTTATCAAAAAAACCTTGCACATCACTCAAAGGATAAATTTTAAATAGCGCCCTATATCGTTCGATCATAATAGCCAAAGCAAATGCACCAGCAACTAATATCGGCAACACATGCCAAAAGCTCACTCTCATAAATTCAAAAAATGCACTCATACTATCCTCCTTTTAAAAAACCGTTTTTGGTTGGTAATTAATGCTGATTTTATCTGTGGACTTAAATGATAAAACCATAGCAAAATCATTAATCACTAGTGATTTTCCTTGAATCACAAATTTTTCAGACGGAATAATTGTCGAACTACCATCTTCGTGAATTATTTTTACAATCATATCTTCTGCACTTGTTGGCGCTCTTTGCAGCGTAAATGTGCTTTTCTTATCTATAATTGTTTTGCCGATTTGCTCCAAAAGAATTGAATAGTCTTCTTCAGCTATATTCATCCCAAGAGAATTGTTTCCTACGAGTTGTACTAACTCCAAATAACGATCCCCTCGATCTATAGCTACACTTTTTAGTGCACCTACTTTTTGATCGTCCAAATCCCTTGCCTGTTGCAATGATTTTATAGCGTCTGCTGTTAACGCAACAATAGAGACAACAAAATAGTTTGGATCAGAGCTTACTTTGCCGTCTAAGTCCAAAAAAAACTCGTCAATATTTTCTTTTATTTCTGAAACAGGTATGAG